>CAZOMH010000357.1:0-5161 GCA_964580415.1 uncultured Nitrospirales bacterium | reverse complement strand
TTGAGCGATGTAGCAGCCCGATGGGCCCGAGCCGATTATCGCGATGGTGGGTGCACGCATGATTACACCTCTGGGTCGAAGGCCATGGGCATCGCAATAGGGCCCGTGTTGCCGCTGTCCGGCAGCCATTGCACCTCGCCGTTGAAGCGCGGGTTTTTGATGCGTTGTGCCAGAAGCGCCAAGGCTTCGGTCATGTCGCCGCGGGTGTCGCCGATGTAGTAGGGGGTGCGGCGCGGTTCGCGTTTGCGCGCGGCGCGGATTTTCTTTACCTTGCTGGGCTCGATGTCGGAGCCGATCACATCGCGCACGCCGGTTATGCTGTAGCGGTCCAGGAAGGCGCGTACGACGGCGGTGTCGTTGGAGGTGATTATGTAGAGGGGATGGCGTGCGGCGAGCCGGGACAGGGTTTCGGGCATGCCGGGGAAGGGTGTGACGGTCTCGGCGACGGCGCGGATGCGCGGGGCGAATTTGACGGCCATTTCGCGGAGGCGGCGGACGGGAAAGCCGGAACGGACGAGTTGGATAAACACGTTGCCGTCGAACAGGGCGAGCAGCGATTCCATGGAGTTGATGTGGTCGAAGCCCATTTCGGTGCAGACACGGGTAAATGCGTCAAAATAGGCACCAAGGCTGTCTGCAACAACGCCGTCGAAGTCGAAGAGCAAAACCGGACCCTCGCCGGGGCGTCGAAACAGGCGCGCCAGCGGCTCCAGCAGGGGGACGGGACTCATTTCTTGATGATCTCGGACAGGGCATGGACCAGCGCGCCGCACTGTTCGTCGGTGCCGACGGTAATGCGCATCGCATTTTCCAGTCCGCGCAGGGCGAAATAACGGACAAAGATGCCGCGGTCGCGGAGCGTCTCAAATATTTCGCGGGCCGGGGGGGTGCCGTTCCACCGGGCCAGCAGGAAATTGCTCTGCGACTCGGGGATGTCGAAGCCCAGCGCGGTCAGTGCGGCATGGAGCCGTCCGCGCGTGGCGCGCACGCGCTCGACGTTCTCGCGCATGCAGGCGTAGTCCCTGATGGCGGCGAGGGCGGCGGCCTCGCTGAAGGCGCTCATATTGTACGAGTCCTTGACCTTCATGAACTCATTGATGATTTCGGGCCGCGCCACGGCAATGCCGATGCGCATGCCCGCCAGGCTGAACGACTTGGAGAAGGTGCGCATGACGACGGCGTTTTCGAAGTGTCCGGGGAAATCCATGCAGTGGTCGTCGCCAAAATCGACGTAGGCTTCGTCGATGACCACGATGCCCTTGAAGTCGTGGCAGAGACGCTCGACCTCGACCCGGGGCACGCTGACGCCGCTGGGCGCATTGGGCCGGGCGAGCAGGCAGAGTTTGGCCGGGGTTTCAAAGAATGATTTCGGCAACTGGAAATTTCCCTCCAGATCGACGGAGATCATCCCGCAGCCGTGCAGTTTGCAGAGGACGTCATAGAGCGAGTAGGTCGGGTAGGGCGCCAGCACTTTCTCGTCGGGATCGACAAAGGTGCGGATGACCAGCGAGAGCAGTTCGTCCATGCCGTTTCCGGCGACGATCCAGTCCGCGCCGGGCAGTCCGTAGCGCTTGACGCATTCCTGCCGGAACGCCAGCGCCGAGGGGTCGGGATAGCGGCGCAGCGCCTCGCTGCCGAGGCCGCGCAGCGCCTCGACGACGCGCGGCGAGGGGGGGTAGGGGTTTTCGTTGGTGTTGAGTTTTATGACGCTCAGGTCGGCCGGCTGTTCGCCGGGCACATATCCCGCGACCGATTCCAGAATGCTGCGTCCGTACTTCATTTGAAATCCTCCTGCACGCGGACCGCCACGGAGCGCGCGTGCGCCTGCAGGCCCTCGAGCGTGGCCAATTCAATAATGTCTTCCGCCTGCTCGCGGAGCCGCTGGCGGGTGTAATAGAGGACACTGGTCACCTTGCGGAAATCCTCGGCCGTGAGCGGCGACGAGAAACGCGCGCGGCGCATGGTGGGCAGAATGTGGTTCGGCCCGGCGTAATAGTCGCCGACCGCCACGGGGGTCATCGGTCCGAGCATGACGGCGCCGGCATTGGTGATTTTCGCCGCGACCCGGGTTGGTATCTTGACCTGGATGCTGAGGTGTTCCGGGGCGATCAGGTTGGTGAGTGCGACGGCTTCATCCATGGAGCGCGCGACCATGACGGCGCCGCGGGATTCCAGCGACTTTTGCACGATGGCCGCGCGGCTGAGTCCGGGCGTCTGCGCGGCGATGTACTCCGTCACGGCGTCGGCAAGCCGGGCCGAGGTCGTGATGAGGACGGGCATGGCCTCCTCGTCGTGTTCCGCCTGGGCAAGAAGTTCATAGGCGACAAAGCGGGGGTCCGCGCCGTCGTCGGCGATGACCACCACTTCGGAGGGTCCCGCCTCGCTGTCGATTTCCACCGCCTGGCGCACCAGCGCCTTGGCCGCGGTCACGTAGAAGTTGCCCGGTCCGGTGATTTTGCAGACCGCCGGTATGGTGGCGGTGCCGTAGGCGAGCGCGGCCACAGCCTGGGCGCCGCCCACGCGGAACACGCGTGTCGCGCCGGCGATGCGCGCGGCGGCGAGCACGCCGGGGTGGATGTCGCCGTTGCAGGTGGGCGGCGAGACCATAATGATTTCTTTGACGCCCGCCACGCGGGCGGGGACGATGTTCATGAGCACGGAGGAGGGATAGAACGCCTTGCCGCCGGGCACGTAGACGCCCGCGCTTTCGATGGGCGTGACGCGCTGCCCGATGACGGTGCCGTCTTCGAAGGTGTCTTCCCAGGACTCGCGCAGGTGCTTGGCGTGGAAGGCGCGGATGTTGTCGTGGGCGCGCTGCAGCATGGCCACCAGCTTGGGATCGACGGAGGCCGCGGCCCGGTCCATTTCCCCGGGGGTGACTTCGAACCGCGACGCTTCGAGCCGCACGCCGTCGAAGCGTTCGGTCAACTCGGCGACGGCGTCGTCGCCGTCGCGGCGCACCGCGTCGATGATGGCGCGCACGCCGTTCACGCGCGCCGCATCGTCCGCCCCGCCCGCGAGGGCGCGGTTCACAATGGCCGCTTTCAGCGTTTCCAGCGCCGTGTCGTCGGCGATGTCATACCTTCTAATCTGCACTGCTTCATCCTCCGCCAAGTTCGATCTGAAATCTCAGATTTGAGATATCAGATTTGAGAGGCCGCGCCATCCGTCCTGCTTCGGAAATCTGAATTCCAACCGTGTAAGGGTCCTGTCGTTTGGCCGGGCTATTCGCGGACCCGTTCGATGTCGGCACCGAGACTGGCGAGCCGCTCCTCGATGCGTTCGTAGCCCCGGTCAATGTGGTATACGCGCGCCACGGCGGTTTCGCCGCGCTCGGCCATCAGTCCCGCGATGACCAGCGCCGCGGAGGCGCGCAGGTCTGAAGCCATGACGGGCGCGCCGGACAGGCGTTCCACGCCGCGCACGATTGCCGTGTTTCCCTCAAGGTCGATGCTCGCGCCCATGCGGATCAGTTCGGGCACCTGCATGAAACGGTTCTCGAACACGGTTTCCCTGATGATGCTGGTTCCCTGCGCGCAGGTGAGCAGCGCCATCATCTGGGCCTGGAGGTCCGTGGCAAATCCGGGGAACGGGTGGGTTGTGATATCCGTGGCCCGCACGCCGTTTTCCGCCTGGGCGCGGATGCGCCCGCCGGTCACTTCGACTTCCGCGCCGGCCTCGCGCAATTTCTTGAGGAAACTGGGCAGGTGGTCCGCGTTGGCGTTGAGGACGGTCACGTCGCCGTGGGTGGCGACGCCGGCGGCAAGGAAGGTGCCCGCCTCGATGCGGTCGGACACGACCACGTGTTCCGCGCCGCCGAGGGCGTCCACCCCCACAATGGTGATCATGTCGGTGCCCGCGCCGGAAATGCGCGCGCCCAGACCGTTGAGGAAACGTCCCAGGTCCTCAATTTCCGGTTCGCGTGCGACGTTGGTCAGGCGGGTGAGGCCTTCGGCGCGGCATGCCGCCATCATGAGCGTCTCGGTCGCGCCGACGCTGGGGAAATCGAGCGCGAAATTGGCGCCCCTGAGCCTGCCTTCGGCCACCACGTAGCCCTCGTCAAGGGCGATGGTTGCGCCCATGGCCTCCAGCCCCTTAAGGTGGATGTCCACGGGACGGGTGCCGATGGCGCATCCGCCGGGCAGGGACACGCGCGCCCGGCCAAAGCGCGCCAGCAGCGGACCCAGCACGAAGAAGGAGGCGCGCATCTTGCGCACCAGATCATAGGGCGCGTGGGGTTCGGCGATACCCGTCGCGTCGAGCGTCATGTAACGGCCCGTAAATTCGATGGACATGCCCATGTGCGAGAGCAGTTTGTCCATGGAGAAGACGTCGTGGAGGCAGGGGACGTTGTGCAGCGTGCAGGGGGTCTCGGCCAGGATGGCCGCGGCCATGAGCGGCAATGCGGCGTTTTTTGCGCCCCGCACCTGCACGGCCCCGCGCAGGGGCTTGCCCCCGCGTATCAGTATTTTGTCCATGGCTGCATCCTTTTCACCGGCGGCTTGTGACGGCCGACCGGACTAACCTCAAAAACAAAGGCCCAAAGCTTGTCAGCCTTGGGCCTGAAACCGTAGTGAGCGCTACATCACTGGGCCGCGTTTGCAGGCGCCGGCTCCGTGGTATGCTGCTCCGTCGGGGCAGCCGGGGTGTCCGCCGCAGCAGGAGCGGCTGCGGCGGCGTCGGCGGGTGCGGCGGCCGCAGGAGCGGTTGCGGGAGTTGCCGTCTCTGCCGGTGCGGCGGGTGCGACCGGGGCAGTTTCGGCAGGCGCGGCAGTTTCTGCCGCCGGCGCGGCGGCCGGGGCCGTCTCCGCCGGTGTGGCGGCGGCCGCCTCGCCTTCACCCTCGCCTTCGCCCGTCTTGCCGTCAAACAGTCCCTGCAGGGTTTGCGGCTTGGCATTTTCGTCTGCCAGCGCCGGGGCGGCGCTTCTGCCGACCCGTCCCGAGAGCATGGACATCAGCAATGCAAGGGCCATGAACATGATGGCCGCGATGTAGGTGATCTTTTGGGGCAGGCTTTTGGAGGAGCGCGGTCCGAAAATGGCCTCGCTGCCGCCGCCGACGCCGAACGCGCCCGCGAAACCAACGCCCTTGCCCTTTTGCATGAGGACAATGACGATCAGTATCACGCAGGCCGGCACATAAAGCGCCAGAATAATCCACCA
>CAZOMH010000356.1:0-5175 GCA_964580415.1 uncultured Nitrospirales bacterium | reverse complement strand
GACTCAATTGATGGCCGCCATCACCAATGGCGCCGCCCGTCCCGCCGCAACCTGGGTGGCTGATTTCGTGCAAAACGGGAAAGAATTGTTGGACAGCGCCCAGACCTTGGAGCGCAACGGCACCCAGAACATCGACGGCGTGGAATGTGAGGGCTATCTGCTGTCATACCAGGGCTTTGACGTGGCTGCATGGATTACGAAGAGCGACCCGCCGACACTCCGCAGGGCCGCCGTTGATCTGGACAAGAGCACCGCACAGGGGCAGGGCCATGAAGGCAGGACCATTTCGGCAAAGGTTCAGGTGGACCTGACCGACTGGAAGCCCAACGCGGAAATCAAGGACAACGAATTCGTCTTCACCCCGCCGGACGGCGTGGAAATGGCGAAATCGGACGAGGAAACAGACAACCTTGAGGGAAAACCGGCAACGCCGTTTGAGCTTCCCCTGCTCGCCGGAGGCACGATAAAACTTGAAGACCTGAAGGGAAAGACCGTCGTTCTCGACTTCTGGGCAACGTGGTGCGGCCCGTGCCGCATGGCCATGCCGATTATTGACAAGGTTACCGCGGAATTCGCCGAAAAGGGCGTTGTGTTGTACACCGTCAACC
The DNA here is from genome assembly GCA_964580415.1 of uncultured Nitrospirales bacterium. Classification (GTDB taxonomy): domain Bacteria; phylum Hydrogenedentota; class Hydrogenedentia; order Hydrogenedentales; family CAITNO01; genus CAITNO01. Next base: position 4,567 of record CAZOMH010000356.1, on the reverse strand, counting down.
GCGAAGAAGACGCCGACACCATCAAGAATTTCCTCCAGACCATGAAACTCGACCCCAAAGTCGCCATGGACAAAGACAGCAAGGTAAGCCTCGATTACGGTGCCCGGTCGATTCCAAGCATCATCCTCATCGGCCCCGACGCGGTAATCCGCAAAGTGTTCCGCGGGGTCAGCCCCCAGTTCGAAAACGATCTGCGCGCGGCGCTTTCCGCCATTATCGCGGAGCCTGCGCCCGCCAAATAGCCCCCCCGAACCTCAAGAATGCAGGAAGAACGGCTGTGTCCACGCTTGGCTTGCACCGGCGCCGAAGCACTCAATCCGCACGTACCGCCATGAGGACGAATTGGGTATCTCGAAATTGAGTTCCGGGCCGTTTACCCGTGCCGCCGTACATCCCCTGTCACAATGCACATGGAAAGCCTGGGCGTTCTGCGAAAGAATGCGGATTCGCGATCCTTCGACCTGAATCTCGTCGATAACCACCCCGGTGCTGGCGTAGAAACGGCCCAGGCGAAGCGCCTCAAGAATGGCCTCCGCACTGCGCGACGCGCTCTGCACCATATTCCAGCACACCCCCCGGTCCACATCATCATGGTTGTCGTCGTCGGCAAAGCCCCAGACGCGACGGCCCTGGCTGAGCAGCATATCCCAACGGTCCGTTGCCAGAGGCGATCCCTCGGCGCGCAGCGTGACCCCGTTGTAAATTTCGATACCCGTGTATCCCAGCAGCGTTTCAAGAACCCGCTGGTCGCAGTGGTTGAAATGGGCCTCCCAGTTGGGATGGTTCATGATGACCATGCCGCCCATGGCGATGACGGTGTCGATCACCATCTGGCGGTCCGCCAACGGTTCCGCCTTTCCCGACGCATTCACATGCAGCATATGGGGGCCGTTCGCGGTGATCTCGTTGCCCTGAACAAGCGTCATTCCCCTTGAATCAAGCCGGTCAACCGGAGTAATGCGGTCGTGATCGCTGATCATCAGGAAGTCGTGGCCCAGCGCCGCGTACGCATCCACGGTCGCCTGCGGGGACAGGTTGCCGTCGCTCTCCGTCGTATGGGTGTGCAGATTGCCGCGCAGCCACGGACCGGCCCCCGGCAGGTACGGCGATTCGATGATGCGGCCCATTACTGCGCGTCCCAGAGTCCCAGAAATTCCCCGGCGTCCGCGTCGGACAGCACTTCCGGTCGGTAGAGTTTCTTGACGATGGGGTCGGGCACGCGGGTGGTCTCGCCGGTTTCGGGAATGTTGGTCAGCTGGCGCTGAATCGCGCCCGCGTCATCGCACTCGTAGTAGGTCCATGCGGCCCCTTTGCCCGGAACATACTGGGAGGTCTTGAAGTATTTCATGACGGTTCCTTCAGCGGATGGAGATCATCCGGTCAATGGGCGTGCGCGCGCGGGTGATGATATCATCGCTCAATTCCACCCGGTATTGAATCTTTCGCAGGGCTTCCAGCGTTTCCTCAAGGGTGATGGTGTTCATGTGCTTGCACCGCAGGCTGCATGCGCGGACCATCTCGCGGTGCGGAAATTCGGCGGCAAGATTGTCGCCCATGGAGCACTCGGTGAACAGCGCATAGCGCGGCGCGTCCACATCGCGCACATAGTCCACCATGAGCTTGGTGCTTCCGGCCACATCCACCTTCGCCATCACCCCGGGGCTGCATTCCGGATGGGCAAGAATAACCGCATCGGGATACTGGCGGCGGATATTCTCCACATCCTCAACGGTGAAAAGTTCGTGAACCTCGCAGCGCGATTTCCAGCCAATGACCGCCGGCTCGTCCGCCGGAAGCTGCGCATACTCCCCGTCGGTGCCTGTCGCCGCGAAATAACGCACGCCAAGCTCGGCGGCCGTGTTCCGGGCGAGATACTCGTCCGGCAAAAAGATGATGCGCTTGTGCCCCAGGGCAATCAGGTGTTTGAGCACCTTGTCGGCGTTGCCGGAAGTGCAGCAATAGTCCGATTCCGCCTTTACCGAGGCGTACGTGTTCACGTAAGAAACCACCACGGAACCGGGAAAGCGCCCGCGGAGGGCAATGACGTCGTCCGCGGTAATACCCTCGGCCAGCGAGCAGCCGGCCTTTGCGGACGGGACCAGCACCGTTTTGCCGGGATTGAGTATCTTGGCCGATTCACCCATGAACAGCACGCCGCAAAATACAATAATGTCCGCTTTGGTTTTGGATGCAACCACGGACAACTGAAGCGAATCGCCCGTATAGTCGGGAACGGAGTGATACAGCGCGGGCTCCATATAGTTGTGGCCCAGAATGACCGCATTCATCTCGCGCTTGAGCAGGTTTACCTGGTACGCAATCTCGGCCTTCGCCTGAATCTCGAAATCGGGAATCACATGGCTCAGACGGGCACGCATCAACTTCAGCGTATCATCCATCGAGACCGGTATGGGGAGGGCGGCGGATTCGGACATGGCAGTCTTTCCAAGAGTCACGACCCCCGAAGTGTGGGGGTTCGGTTATGCGTGTTACGTTGGATTGGCGTCAGCAGACGCGACGGGAGAATAACATATCGGGCCTCGGACGGACAAATACGGATGTTTTTCTCTATTCAAAGACGGGGGAAACATAAGTCTTGTATCCCCCTTGAGGGGGGTGCTGCGAAGCAGCGGGGGGTGTTGTATGCTTCCGCATGCGCCCAGAACCTGCACCCCCCGGCCCTTCGGGCCACCTCCCTCGCAGGGGGGGCCTAAGGCTTCTGTCCCCCTCGTCTTCAAAAAAGAAGAAAACGGTCCCAAAACCAGCCCTGCCTCTCTGGAAGAAAAGTGGGGGGCCGACAGTTTCCCCTTCCCCCGGGTTGATTCCGGCCCTTCCACAATGTTGTTATAAGGAAGTGGCCGCGGTCGAGTACACTCTGTGCAGTGAGGTATGTCCATGAAAGCGCTTGTTTTTGACGAGAAACTCCGAATTGAGGATGTTCCCATGCCTGTGCCCGGCCCCGGCGAGGCATTGATAAAGGTGCTCGCGGCAGGCATCTGCAACACCGACATTGAGATCAAACGCGGATACATGGGCTTTTTGGGCGTGCTCGGGCATGAATTTGTCGGCGTGGTCGAGCATGCGTCCAACGCCTTTCTCCTCGGCAAGCGCGTGGTGGGTGCAATCCACTGCGTCTGCCACGTCTGCGACTGGTGCCGGATGGAAATGCCCCACCACTGTTCCAACCGGACCGTGCTGGGTATTTCCGGAAGGGCGGGCGCTTTTGCCGAATATGTCGCCCTGCCCGAGGAAAACCTGCATCTGGTGCCTGGAAATGTCCGCGACGACGTGGCTGTGTTCACCGAACCGCTCGCGGCCGCATTTCGCATTCCGGAACAGATTCTGGTGGAGCCCGATGACCGGGTGATTGTGCTCGGCGACGGAAAACTGGGGCAGTTGGCGGCACAAGTGCTGCACTTGACCGCCAGAAACCTGATCTGCGCGGGCCGTCATGCATGGAAACTGGAACTGCTCTCCCGCCTCGGCATTGCGACAACACTGGACTCCGACCCGCTGGAACCGGGTGCCGACGTGGTCGTGGAGGCCACGGGCAGGACGGAGGGACTGGCGCGCGCATTGGAACTGGTCCGTCCCGAAGGAACCATCGTTCTCAAGACCACCGTGTCGGGCGCGACACCGGTGCAATTTGCGCTCCCGGTAATAAACGAGATTCGCATCCTTGGTTCGCGCTGCGGCCCGTTCCGGCCCGCGCTGGAGGCCCTGGCGCTGGGCACGGTCGAAGTCCGCCCCATGATCTCGGAATCGTATGACCTGACCGAAGCCGTCCAAGCCATGGCCCGCGCCGAAGACCCGGGCGTGATGAAGGTGCTCCTGCGCATGTAAACGCCCCCCCCCGCGGGCCGGTTTCTGTTGTCAACATAGGAGAAGAAGTTCCCATGGAAGTAGGCATGCTGACCACCCCGTTTGAAAACGAACCGCTGGAATTCGTTCTCGACTACGCCGAGGCGACCTCAATATCCGCGCTGGAAGTGGCGACCTTTCCCGGGAGCCGGCACCTGGACCCGGCAAAACTGGACAAGCCCAAGGCAAAACAGGTGCGCAAAGCCTGCGAGGAGCGGTTGCTCCGAATCAGCGCGCTGGCCTATTACACCTGCGACCTGACCGTGCCCGGGAAATCCAAGACCGCCCGGGAAACTGCCAAGAAGGTCATTGACGGTGCGGCCCTGCTCGGCGTGGAAACAGTGTGCATGCTGGCGGGCTTCGCCGCGCCGGGCATGACCAAAATGGAAACCATCCAACAGGTGCTGCCAAATGCGTTCAAACCGGTCCTGGCCCATGCCCGCAAGCGCGGGGTGAATATCGCCCTGGAAAACTGGCACGCCACCTGTCTGCAGGGGCTCGACACTTTTGACGCCCTCTTTGCGGCCATTCCGGACGGCAACTTTGGGCTCAACTACGACCCCTCCCATCTGGTCCATCAGGAATGCGACCATTTGCTGCCGCTCTCGCAGTTCTGCGGGCGCATCTTCCACACCCACGCCAAGGACGTCCTGATCGACCGGGCAAAACGCGCGCGCACGGGTATCGGTGGTGAAGGCTGGTGGCG
>CAZOMH010000355.1:0-5180 GCA_964580415.1 uncultured Nitrospirales bacterium | reverse complement strand
GGGGGCGTGAATCTGTTTTGCGTCCAACGCGGCCAGTTCAGGCACCCACCGCCGCACGTAGGCGCCGTCCGGGTCGAAACGCATTCCCTGCAGGGCGGGGTTGAACACGCGAAAATAGGGCGCGGCGTCGGGACCGCATCCGGCGGTCCACTGCCAGCCCAGCGTGTTGCTGGCAAGATCGGCATCGACAAGGGTGTCCATGAACCAGGCTGCTCCGGTTTGCCAGGGCTGGAGCAGGTGCTTCACCAGAAAAGACGCCGCAACCATGCGCACCCGGTTGTGCATCCATCCCGTGCGCCCCAGTTCGCGCATACCCGCATCCACCATGGGATAGCCCGTGTATCCGCGCCGCCACACGTCCAGCAGTGCCGCATCCTCCCGCCAGGGGAATGCGGAAAACCCCGGCCGCATCGGTTCGGCGGCCAGATGCGGAAAATGAAACAGCAGATGATGCGCGAACTCGCGCCAGTACAACTGCCGCAGCCATGCCTCTCCGCCGCGCAGCGCGCCTGCAAGGCCCGCCGTCTCGGTGCGCAGCGCCGCCTCGTGAAAGAGGGTGCGCGCGCTGATCTCGCCGAAATGCAGATGGGGCGAGATTCGCGCGGTACCCTCGACGCCCGGCACGTCCCGGTCCTCCGGATAACGTGTGACGGGAGTGTCGAGGAATGCCTTTAGACGATGCCACGCCCCGGCCTCTCCGGGTGTCCAGTGCCCGCGCAACCCTTCCGCCCGGCCATGCTTGGGCAGGAGACCGAGGTCGTCCAAAAGGAGGGACGTCAGTGCCGCACCGGAACCGTTAATCGAGGCGGGCGGGGGGACTGGAGTTGCCGGGGGGATCGTCAGCGCAGTCTTGCAGAAAGGTGTAAACACCTTGAAAGGTTCGCCCGAGCGGTTCATTACGGTGCCCGGTTCGACGAGCAGATTGGGCGCGAAGACGCGCAGGGATATTCCCCGCGCCTTCAGCGAGTCCCGCACGCGGTTCAGCCGGACGCCTTCTCCGGGATCGACAATTCTGTGGCAGAACACAGCGTCCGCGCCGCATTGGACCGCGGCCTGCGCCACCTGTTCCGCGGAATCACCCTTGCGCAGAATCAGCCGGCCGCCCCGTTCGGCGACCGCCCTGGAGAGCGCCGCCAGCGAATGATGGAGCCACCAGTTCGAGGCCGCGCCGCCCAGCCATGCCCGATCACCCTCCGGGGGAAGCACGAAGAGGAGCGTTACGGCATGTCCGCGTTCCACAGCCGCGTTTAGGGCCGCATGATCCCCCAGACGCAGGTCAAGACGCAACCACACCAGCGAGGCGCCGCCCATTTCAACCGCTCCTTCTTGTGCGTGCCGCATTGCACGCATTGAAGGAACCTTTTCGCGGGGGAGGCTATTTCACGGCGGGTGTCAGTCCGAATCGGAGCCGGTGCCTTTTTCCCGCTGGGGTTCGCGCGGCGGGGCCACCACGCCGGCGGCCACCAGCGCGTCATAGGTTTCGCGGTCCACCACGTCGCCGCTGTTGACGATGCGCACGGAACCGTTTACCATGATGAGGTACTGGCGTGTTTCCACGCCGCGGCGGGTCACCCGGGAACCCTTCAGCATCATCCCGTATTCGATGCGCACAAAAGCCTCGCCGGAGGCACGGGGCGGCGGTGCGGACAAGTCCAAATCATGCAGCACCGGATTGCGTTTTTCCGAGGCAACGGTATCGCGCAGACTGCTGAGCATGCCCGGATGCGGGCGCTTGTTCTTTCGGAACATCAAGGCTTAAACCCTCACATTTGCCGCAAACCGGCGCTTATGATCCCGCTGCGGATGCGGGCGCGGGGGCGGTATCCGACGATGCCGCACCGGCCGGCGGCGGCGGCAGGTTTTTCGAGTCGATGGGAACGGCGACCAGGCCCTGTTTCACACGGGCGTCCACGGCTTCGGCGGCCGCCTTGGCCAGGTCCTTAAGGGTGGGTTCCGGTTCTGTTTCGGCGCATTTCTTGAGCGCCTCAAGCACCGAAGCGTCCCCCACCATGCCCAAATCCTGAATGGCGCGCCGGCGCGCGTCCGCGGACAGTCTTGTGTCAAGGACGGCCTCGGCGTAAATCTTCATGTTTTGCATCACAGCCCGCTGGGGCATGTTGAGCACGACGGAGGTGCGTTCCTCCGGTGTGGCTTCCGGGCTGGACCACAGCGCAACGGCCCAGGTGACCCCGTCGGGATCGCCCACCAGTTCCATCACCAGTATGGCCGCGCTGCTCACATGGCGGTCGGGGTCGGCCATCAGTTTGCGGAGCCTGTCAACACCCTGCTGCGTGCCCGCACGCCGCTGCAACAGTATGCCGAGAAGGTGTGCCGCATCCGCGCGGGATATGGAATCATACTGCGGCCCGGTCAGTTCAATCAGTCTCGGTTCGTGGTCTTTCGAAATGGAGGGCATGGTGCTCATTACGACGAGCACCTTTTCGACGGGGCTGGCTTCTTTGCTGGCCAGCACCTCCAGCAGGGGATTGAGCTGTTCCGGTCCCAGCGCCGCGAGCTTATGGGCTATTTCAGTCGCTTTTGGCACGTCCAGTTGGTCCTTGTCCATCTTCGACAGGGCTGTCCACTGGGCGACAAGCTGTTCCGGAGGCTCCACGGGCGGTGCGGGCGGCACGGCGGGGCCGCACCCCCACAGCACCAGGGGCAGCGCCGTTAAGAACAGAAGTGTGCGAATATGCGCGATCATATCTATAACTCCGGGGTTGGCGGGGCGGTTGCGTGAAACAACGCCGCGCAAACAGGGTACCACAATGCGGCTTCGAAAGCACGGCAAAACCCCGGGCAACGCCAACACCGGCGCACTTTTTAAGGCGCGCCGCGCAGGGCAAACCTCCGTCCCTAGCGTTTTCGGCGCCGCATGCCGAGCGCGGCCAATGCCAAAGCCAAACCCGCCGTCGCGGCGGCCGAAAGCGCCGGCATCTGGACCTTGGGAACAACGGTCAGCCGCATGGAATCGCTTTCCTGCATGGCGGGACTGTCGTCGGAAACGATGCAGGTGTACTGGCCGGCATGCGCAAAGAGCACGTTGTCGATGGTGTAGGTGGACTCATCGGCCCCGGAAATGTCATTGCCGTCCCTGCGCCACTGGAAATGCACGTTCCCATAAGGGTGAAGCACCCGCACCTGCATGGTGACCGGGCTCTCCTCATGGATAGTGATGTTGCCCGGAGTGGGTCCGACAATATTGAGGCGGCCCGTGCTGGTTTCCACCAGGCAGTACCGCGTACTCGTTGCCGACAGATCGTTCCATTTTCCGGTGCTGGAATAGAAAACGCCCGCGTCTTCATTTCCCGCGTCATTCGGTTCATTGGTGTTCCAGTTGCTGTACCACGGTGCGACCGTGCTTCCGGAACTGTAGTTTCCGTTGAAGAAATTGGCGTTGTTTTCCGTCCAAACCCACTGCCCTTCGTTCAGTATGTCGTTTGCTCCAATGAATATCTCACCGGCGTAAGGCCCAAACATGGTCTGAACCCACTGGTTTTCCGCGGCGTCGTTGATTGTGGCGAGATAGCCGCCCCACTGGCCGGCGAGGGTGTTTCCGTCGGTCCAGCTTATTGAGGGGGTCATTTTGTAGTAATGCCCGTTTGCGGGATTGCGAATCCAGTCGTTGGCGCGGTCGCCGATGCCTTTCCCGGGCGTCAGATACATTTCATAGATGCCCTTGCGCTGTTGGCTGGTGCTTTCCCAGCCAAGCCACGCGACGGCGTCGCCGCCTTTTTCATAAAAATCCATCCGGATTGGGTAGGACTGCCCCGCCACGAGCGGTGCCGGGGTGGTGCCGGTGTAGGTGGTGGAACCGTGGTCGTTCCACTGGTCCACCAGCAGCACGTCGTTCACCCAGAGCCGCACACCGTCGTCGGTGCGCACCAGGAAGTCGTAAGTCTCGCTGTACTGCGGGATTACGCAGCCGCTCCAGCACACGGAGAAGTTGTCTGCCGCGATGGCGGGGTGGGGGACGCCGCCGCCCCAGTCAAACGTGACCTGGTGGTCCAGGCGGGTGGCTTTCAGGTCGGTCAGGAAGCGCGTTGCAAAGTATTCGCCGTACAATCCGCCCGTGCCGTCGCACAGGCGGTCGTTGGTGCATCCCGCCGGATGCACGGCGGGATTCATGGCCGCGGCGAGATACTCGGCCCGGCCGCCGCCCTGGCTCTTGACATACTGGTACTCGTTGAAGTTGGAGCATCCGTCGCCGTCGGCGTCGCCGCACCAGCCGAGATAAGGATAGAGCAGCGTGTACTGGTCCGGATTGGGAACGGACATGCCCGGGCTGCCCAGAAGACTGTAGGCCGTTGCATTGTTTATGATCAGGTCCATAATCAGCAACGGAAACGCCATCGTGTCCTGATCGCCGATAACCATCATGCCGGTGAACAGGTACTCGACATCGGGTATGCTGTTCATGATGGTGCTTCGCTGCCCGGCGGTGCCCCCGCCCAGGTTGCTCCATGCCAGCGCAAAATCCTTCTTCCATGCGTCATGCACCTGCGTGTGCGAGGTGCCGCCCGTGGCGGTGCAGTCGAAGGACGCATCGGCCATAATCGCGGTCATCAGCGCAAATTCATCGCTGTCGAGCATGCCGTTGGGAAACAGGATGATGGGCGAGACGGAAATGTCATAGCCGCCGTTGAGGTCGCACACAGCGGGGTCCAGCGTGAAGGTGGACGGCAGCACGGGGGGATTCATGCTCTGCACCACGGGCCACACGCCGCTGCTTCCCACATTGGTCATCACGGTGTCGAAATTCAGCGTATAGGCGTCGGCCCCGGCCGGTGCGGCCGCCAGCAACCCCGCCGCAGCCGCGGCAAGACAGAGAACAAGAGTAATTTTCCGCACGGCGCATCTCCTTTATGATAATCCCGCGTCCATAATAGTTCAGTTTGGCTGAACAGTCAAGACGGTTTAACCCGTCCCAATCCGCACTCAATTTTCGGCTGGTTGCAAGGAAACCCAATAAGCACGCGCTTTGTGGCTGCGGCGTCCCCGCCGCAGATTATCAAGGAGTTATGCAGACTGCGGCGAGGATGCCGCAGCCACGAAACGTATCCGCATGCGCCATCCCGTCACGGACAATTCTTACGTGCGGATTCTGGACCCGGTTTAACACGAGGTTTAACCCGGATATCTCACCAGTTACTCCGAACAGTCGTACCCGCACGCGGGGC
>CAZOMH010000354.1:0-5184 GCA_964580415.1 uncultured Nitrospirales bacterium | reverse complement strand
CCTGTTCTGGCAATACCCGTGCCAAATACCGGCTCTGGTGGGTATAAATTGGGCTATCCGCATTCGCCCAAAAGACTTGCACAGACCGACGATGTCTCCGCGCAGGCGGTCACTGTCCGGTTGTTTCTTTCCATTTCGTAGGAATCCGGAGCAAGCCGTATGATCTTTGGGACCATGGACGCGCCGAATGCCGCAGAGGGATGGAGTCCGTGTGCCGCCCGTGTCAGTTCTTCACCACCGCGTCACCAATGACACCATAGTGATCCGACAGGTCGATGATCCGGCCATCGTCCATGGTGTGGCGGGGACGCTGAATGGTGAGACGCTTTACCTTTGACCCGGTGCCGCAGGGGTTGAACAGGACATGGTCTATCAGGTCGTTGTTCTGGTGGCCGGGCAGCCAACTGTTGGCGGCGTCGTCACTGTAGGGACGGGGATCATCCACGGGCGCGTCGGACATGTCCGTTGCTTTGAGCAGTTCCGCGTAGCGGTCTGTCTCCGCCCGCCCTGTGTTGAAATCACCCATGAGGAACTGGGGCACGCCCTCGTGCCGGCAGGGTCTGAGGATGCGCGCGCCCATCTCCTCATATTGCGTGCTTTGGACCTCCCGGTGTCCGGCCTGCAGATGCGTGCCTGCCATCTGGAACTTGACGCCTTCCTTTCCGCCCTCGACCAGCGTGCAGCCCTTCGATGCGAGGGCGTCGTCGCCGTCGGCGTGTTTGTAGCACGCGAAGGCAGCGAGCCTGATGGGGAACTTTGCGGCGAAGAGGACGCCGCTGCCGAGCAGGACGCCCGGCTCCTTCTGGGGTTCGACGATGTACGGGTAGGTTTTCTTCAATCCCTCTATGAGGCGGGGCGTGATGATGGGATCAAACACTTCCTGCAGGCAAACCACGTCGTAGTCCGCCCCTGCGAGAAAGTCGATGATCCAGGGCAACCGTTCGTACTGCATTTTCCGCAGTGATTCCGAGAAGGCGTCTGCCACCGTGGGCAGCATCTGGATGTTCCATGTCAGCATGCGCACCGGCACGCCGTCCCCGGCGGGGTCGGCGGCAAGGGCTGCTGCCGCAATGCCAATGACAACGGCAAATACTGCCGCCATTTTCGCACTAATATTCTTCATTTTCCTGTCTTCCCTCGCAGAAGTTCACAACGCACAACACAACTTCGTGCAACTTCAGTCAGTCAGACAGACAGGAAAGCCCCCCCTTTGGTTTCAATTCTTAATTCCTGCTCTTGCTCCCAATCTTGCTCTGCAAAGTTTGATCCGGAACAAGAGCAAGAGCAAGAAAGGGACCCTGCGGCCTTTGGCCGCAAGATGTCATTGCCCCAGCACCCGCTTGCACACGTCCATCAGCACCTTGCCGTCGGCCAGGTCGCCCAGTTCCTTCTTCATAGCGCCGGTCAGCTTGCCCGCGTGGTTCACTTCGGGGTGTTCCGCCAGGTGGGCGCGGACCTTGGCCTCCAGATCGGCCTCGGAGAACTGCTTGGGCAGGAATTCCTCGAGCACAACAATCTCGGCCTCCAACTGCCCGACCATCTCCTGCCGCCCGACCTGCCTGTAGGTTTCCATACTCTGCTGGCGTTTGCGCACCTCGGCGCGCAGTGCGGCAACGACCTCCTCGTCGGACACGCCGTCTTCGTGGTGGGACTCCTTTGCCTTCACCAGAATGGCCGCCTTGGCCAGGCGCAGTGTTTCGAGGCGGAGATGCAGGCGGTCTTTGGTGGCCTGCTTGATGCCTTCCTGAATCTGTTCTGCAAGTGTCATGAGTAATCTCCGGTGGTTGTCTGTGAATGACAGTATGCTACCTGTCCGCGCGCGCGCCATGCAAAGCGGCGGGAAGCGGGGGGTGAAGTATGAGAATCATGGGACAAGTTGCGGCCAAGTTTTGACCGTGCCGTTCCAAAGCTCGCCCATTCCCCTCGCATACACTCCCATGCATCCCATACTTCCCATTACTCCCATACCGCGGATTCTTTGCCTGTTCTTTGCCGACTCGATGCGGCGTTTGCCAGGCAAATCGCAGGGAAATCGAAGCGGTGCATCACTGGGTGCAAAGTACTTTTTGCGGCCTTTCGCGCCAGGATTGGGGTGCATTCAGGGGAACTGCGCCCGGCGTGCCGCGGCGTATGCGGCATGCGGCGGTTCCCCGAACACCACGGAGAAGGCGTTCCATGCGCAACACAAGAACGTTTGAAAAAGTGATCCACACCGCCGCCGGGAAACAGGAGGGCGACCGCGTGAGCACGCGGGCAAACCGGCTTGCCGTCAGCGTGCCGCCGGAGTCGATGGTCCATCTTCCTGAGTCGGCCGGGGCATGGCATGAGACACGGGAGGAGGTGGAGCGCGCGCTGGCCTGGGGCGAACACAAGGCACAGTTGATCGCCTGGGTGCGCGAAACGCTGCGACGCCGCCTGAGCGAGACCGAGCGCCGCTGTATTGAACTGCATTATTTCGCGGGGCTCGGCTGCCGCGAGGCGGCCGCACGTGCGGGCATCAGCCCGTCGTCGATGCACCGGGGATTGCAGCGGGCGCTGGAGAAACTGCGCGAGGCGGCGGAAACGGACCCGGACATTGCGCGGCTGCTCCGCGGGCGGCGGCGGTAGCGGGCACGGGCACGGGCATCTGTTTCCGGCCGGGAGGGTACCGAGGACATGACAGCCGCGAACGGAAACAGGTGTCCGTCCCCCGGCGGCGCTATGCGCTGAGCCGGGCGGTGCGGGTAATCACCATGTCGGAAAGCGTGCCGCCGCCGTCGATCACCGCGCCGGGCATGACCACGCAACGCTCCAGCCGGACAGGGCCGGTGACTGCAACGCCGTCGCCGAGCACGGTCTCGACCAGTTCCACGCCGTCGGCCAGTTTGCAGCCGTCACCCACCAGCGAGACGCGGCCCTCGGCCGCAAGTTGCCGCCGGCAGCAGGCAATCAAATCGCCGATGTAGGTGAGGTTCATATCCCAGTCCACCACGGTCGCGGCGCGCACGGGGTGATCCAGGTCGATAAGTATCTGAATCGAGTCCGTCAGTTCGTATTCGTCGCGCAGGGCGGTGCGGGGCGTGCGCCGGATGGCGTCGAAGATGCGCAGATCGAACAGGTAAAGCCCGCAGCCCTTGAGACTGGTTTCAACGAAGCGGGGTTTCTCAATCACGCGCCGGACAGTGCCGTCATCGCGGAGATGCACGCTGAAATTGCGGCGCACGGCGGCCGGGTCGGACTCGTCCTTGGTCGCCAGGACGGCGGCGGGACGGTGCTCCTCGAACTCGCGCACGATGCGGCCGAGGTCGGTCACCTCGAAAAAGATGTCGCCCAGCATGAGCACGAAGGGGCGGTCGATGTGCTGCTCCAACTGGCCCACGGCGTGCGCAAGACCGAGGCGCTGCGTCTGCTCGACGTAGCGGATGCGCACGCCGTAGGCGGCGCCGTTGCCCAGCGCGGCGGTGATCAGGTGGCCCAGATGGCCGATGACAATGATGATCTCATTGACACCCAGTGCGCGCAACTGCTCGATCTGGTACACAAGCAGCGGCTTGTTGCATATGGGGGCAATGGGTTTGGGCACCTCTTCGCCAAAAGGCCCCATGCGCGAACCGTGGCCCGCGGCGAGAATGACACCCAGACAGGGGGATGCGATCATGACTTGTGCTCCCCGACACCGGCGGCGCGCCCGACCTGCGCGGAAAACGCCTCAAAAGCGGGATCGTCGAAGAGGACGAACCGGACCAGTTCCAGTCCCGGATGCTCTTGGACGAATTCGACCACGGTATTGGCGGCGACATGCGCCGCCTCGTCAACGGGATAGCCGTAGACGCCGCAGCTTATCGCCGGGAAGGCCACAGTCTTCAGGCCGTTCTCCAGGGCGATCTCCAGGCTGCGCCGGTGGCAGGAGGCCAGCCGCCGCGCCGCATTCGGCCCCGATTCGCTGTATACCGGTCCAACCGTATGGATGACGTTCTTTGCGGGCAGTTTGTACCCTTTGGTTATTTTGGCGTCGCCCGTGTCACAGCCGTTCAATTTGGTGCATTCGGCCAGGAGGTCCGGACCCGCGGCCCGGTGAATGGCCCCGTCCACCCCGCCGCCGCCGAGCAGCGTGCGGTTTGCGGCATTCACAATGGCGTCCACCCGCTCCAGGGTAATGTCGCCCTTCACGGTCTCGATGCGTGTTCCGTTGACCACAACACTGGACATACGGTGCCTCCTCTCTTATTTTTCGGCGGCGCGGCGCGCCTTGGCCAGGGCCGCACGGACCCGCTTCGGCGCGGTGCCGCCCGGATTGTCGCGCTGCGCCACAATGGTTTCGGGCCGGATGGCCGCATACAGGTCTTCATTGAAAGCGGACGAGAAAACGCGGTACTCCCCGAGGGGCAGTTCGCCGAGCGTTCTTCCCAGTTCTATGCAGCGGCGCACAATGCGGCCGATGATGCCGTGGGCCTCGCGAAAGGGCACGCCTTTGCGCACCAGGTAGTCGGCGAGGTCGGTGGCCTCCATGAACCCCTCGCGCATGGCCCGCGCAACCGCTTCGCGCCGCACGGAAATGCCCGGGATCATGGCCGCATAGACCGCCAGGCACAGCCGGGTCGTGTCGGATGCATGGAAGACCGCCTCCTTGTCCTCCTGCAAATCGCGGTTGTAGGTGAGCGGCAGCCCCTTCATGAGCGTCAACAGCGCCGTGAGATCGCCGTAAACGCGGGCGGTCTTTCCGCGGACCAGTTCGGCCACGTCGGGGTTCTTTTTCTGCGGCATGATGCTCGATCCGGTGGTGAACGCATCGCCGATCTCTATGAACCCAAATTCCTGGCTCGACCAGAGGATGAGTTCCTCGCTCAGCCGGGACAGGTGCATCATCGCCATGGAACAGTCCGCGCAAAACTCAATCAGATAGTCGCGGTCGGACACGGCATCCATGCTGTTGGCCGACACGGCCTCGAAGCCGAGTTCGCGGGCGACGGCTTCGCGGTCGATGGGATAGGGCGTGCCCGCCAGGGCTGCCGACCCCAGGGGCATCACGTTGACGCGTTTGCGCATTTCGCGGAAACGATCCCGGTCGCGGCGGAACATTTCGACATAGGCAAGCATGTGGTGCGCCAGCAGCACCGGCTGGGCATGCTGCAGGTGGGTAAATCCCGGCAGGATCACGTCGAAGTGCCGTTCGGCAAAGCCAAGCAGCGCGGTCTGCACGCCGCG
>CAZOMH010000353.1:4499-5191 GCA_964580415.1 uncultured Nitrospirales bacterium | reverse complement strand
AGTCCAGCTTGTGCCGTCCGGCGTGGCGGCAGATGAGGCCGCGTTGACATACCATACTGCAGAAACCGCGTTTGATCCCTTGGAAACCACAATATCCACCGTGCTTTTCGGAAGAACCTCGTTGTTAAGACCGGGATTCTGCCGGATAACATACCCCGCCGGAATAGTCAAATCGTATTCTTCCGTCTCCGCACCGACAGCCAACTGGTTAAACAGGATCAGGTCCCGCGCCGCCGTCTGCGGGAGGCCGACCACGGAGGGTACGAACACATTCTCCGACTCGGTTACCGCGCAGGCCGGAGCGATCCAGCACAACACGAACACGGCGGCCAATAGCAGCGCGGAGACACAACGCGTTGAAATCGTCAAAACGAACATCGGTGTTGCAACGGACGACACGACGACCCTGTCCGAATAGGCAGACATGACACACCTCCTGTGGTCCCGCTTCTGGCGAGCTGTTTTGAGTGTCCAATTTTCCGGAATCTTCACCCACTACCATTCCGGACTGTTGGGGAAGTAGCAATGTTCGTGCCACAGAACAACTAC
The DNA here is from genome assembly GCA_964580415.1 of uncultured Nitrospirales bacterium. Classification (GTDB taxonomy): domain Bacteria; phylum Hydrogenedentota; class Hydrogenedentia; order Hydrogenedentales; family CAITNO01; genus CAITNO01. The sequence continues at coordinate 4,642 of CAZOMH010000353.1, read as the reverse complement.
AACAGAATTTACCTGTCTACTACGTTTCAAGGAACCGACTTGCCTCGAAAGAGCAAACCAGCGGGAACGGCTCTGCATGGACAAATTTTGTCACCGTTCGACGTTATTTGTCACTGGACAGCATGTCCTGTCAGGTCGTCGCG
>CAZOMH010000353.1:0-4489 GCA_964580415.1 uncultured Nitrospirales bacterium | reverse complement strand
GGCGGCAATTCACAGCAGTAAACCGGGCGGCATATGGGAGGCGGGACGCCTGCGGCACGTATCACGGCCGTCTCGGCGGCCTTGCGCTTCGCTCTGGCCGCAGCAGACTTTTCTAGCGCATTTCGATCTTGAACTCGATGTCCCGCGCGGCATTGTCAAAGTCGAGCCAGAGGGACTTGCTGTCCCGGTCCCATTGCGTGGCCACGGGTATGCTTGGCTCGGTGGTCACTCCCTTGGGCTCTTTGGAAAAGAGTATGCGGGCGCGGGCGCGGGTCCCCTCGGGACCGCGCGTGGTGAAGTACCGGACATCGTCGGCAGTGTGTTCATCGCGCACGCGGGTCGAGGCGGCGGCCACTTTGCGGTGCATTCCCTGCCTGAACGCCCAGGGGATGTCGAAGAGCAGCACGCGCTCGCCGGGCTTCAACACCTTTTCCGTCACCACGGGCAGCATGGGATCGAACAGGTCGACAAACTGTCCCGTGATCTTCAGCGGTTCGTCGGAGACCGAGTCTTCCATGACCGACGCCACAACGTAGGGGCCGCGCTGGAGTTTGAGGTAGTTCTGGGTCTTCAGCGGCTCGCCGAGTTTCTCCAGCAGCCCGGCAACACTGTCGAGCACCAGCTTCGCACCGTCTTCGCGCCGCTGGATTGCGCTGGGCTTGTCCACCACGACGCGCACCCAGCCCTTGCCCGCCGCTTCGGGGGCGGTCTTCGCTGCGTCGGTGACGCCCAACCGTTTCAAGAGATCGTCCGACGCGGTGGATTCGTTCTTGCCCTGGTCGTTCCACCATTCGCGCACGTGATGGTAGGGGTCGCTGTTGTCGTCGACAAAAAGCAGGCAACCGCCGGCGCGGACCCATGCGTCGATTTGTTCGTGATATTCCGGCTTGAGCGGTTTCTGGCCCTCGTAGGTGAGCACGGCCACACGGCATGTGGACAGCGTGTTTGCCCGGGGCAGGTTCTCCATTTGCACCATTTCCAGCGGCACGCCCGCCTTGATCAGCGGCAGCGCCACGCCGTAGAAGCCCCCAAGACCGGGGTCGCTCCGGTCGGGCATTTCCCGCTGGAACATCATGGAGTCGGACACAATGACGCCGATGCCGCGCGTGCCGCTGTCATAGGACACGACGGGCTGGTCCATGTCGTTCAGCGCGTTGATGACCGCGAGCAACTGCGTGGCGTACTCGGCCGGAATGCCCTCCTTGGCGTCCGATTTGCGGTCAAGGTCCACCCTGGGATAGCTGCCCTGGAAGATGCGGCTTGGCCAGGGCATCACTTCGTAACGAAACACCTCGGGCCAGAACAACGACGCAATAACGGTGCATTCATAGTTGCGCTTGTAGTCGTTCCAACTCCGGTTCGGGTTGTCCTCAACCGGATCGGCGAGGAACCACACTTTGCGCCCCGTGGGACGGACCATCGCCAGCATCTGGCCGTATTCAAGATAGGCTGTCTCAAAAGTCCGCTCGGATTTCTTGCCCTTGTACCAGTTGGGCGTGCGAGCCGTGCCGGTCCACACCTGCGCGATGTAGCCGTCCATCTCCCTGATGTCCATCAGGTGCGACTCGGGGCTGACAATGCCCCACTGGGAGTAGTTGATCATGCTGTGCGTGGGCACGTGGCACTCGATCTGCTTCCCCTGCGACGCGGCGCGCTCCTTCACATGCTTCGCCACTTCGCGCAGCGCCTTGAAGTACATCTCGTACTTGAGCCGGCTCGCACGGTATTGCGCTTCCGGACTCGAATCGGGCGCCTGCCAGGGCTCGCCGTAGTACGCCTGCCACGCGTCTTTGAACGCATTGCTCCAGCCCGCCCGGGTCCAGAATTCCGGTTCCTCATAGAAGATGGCCTGCGCGCCCGCGTCCACTGCGGGCTCAAGGTACTTCTTGATGTACCCGATATAGCCATCGGTCGGAACGTTGTAGCCGATGTTCTCGCCGTGCATGATCAGCTTGCCGCTCTTCTCCGTCTGGATTTCGTCCTTTTTCAGACCGTCCGGCCCCACGTAATACTCCTGGTACTGTCCCCAGGCGATCCCCGTCATCATGCCGACGGTGTAACCCTTGTCGCGCCACGTTTTCGCGCGCTCGGCGAAGTCCGTGCCCACGCCGTAGACCATCGCCATGTCGGACCCGAAATCGATCTTCGGATTATACCCGCCGCCTTCCTGGAAGGAGGTGCGGTCCGGTCCCGGTTGCGGGGGGTCTGCTGCAAAGGCGGAAACGGCAAAGACAGCAAGCACGGCGGCGGTCAAAGAAAGCGTCATCTTCATGGCAATACTCTTTTCAGGGGTTGTCTGAAGGCAGTCAGGCCCAACACGGGCGGGGGTACTCTAAACCAGCGGCGCATGCGGCGGCAAGGGAATGGTCCGGCCCCGCACAGGCAGAAAAGGCAGAAGAAGCAAGCACAGGGCCGCCGGGACGGCGGCGATACGCACCGCAGGCATCTCGCCTGCCGTGCCCCCCCTTGTGCTTCCCAATCCCAAGTTATGTTTGGGAATGCGCTTCAACCATGCCTGGTCACTCCCTGGCAGCGCGGCTTACGCTGTTTTAGACCGACCGCGGCGGGGATCATATCATGGTGTCCACCGGTTTCGATTCCGTTGGCGATGCGGGGGGGTGGGGGACTTCATCCGGCGCGCTTTGCGGTGCCGCCACCGCGGTGTCCGGCGGGACCACTGCGGCATCCTGCGCACTTTGCGGCGCAGCCGCGGCGGCGTCGGGCGCCGGCGCTGCGGCGGTGTCCGGAACACCCACCGCGTGCTCCGGCACATCCGTTGCATCATTCGCTCCCGCCACTCCGGGCGCGGACATTTCCGTCATCGGCGTTTCCGACACAGGCACAGACTGTTCCCGGGGCTCGGGCTGCGCCTCCTCTATCAGCGAGAGCAGCCGGTCCGGCGTGTCCACGCCGACGGCCGTGACCAGCCAGTCCCCGACGGAACGCGAGGCAAGCGCCGCCCCGCGGGCGGTGGCCCGGCCGATTTCGTGCGCCACACTGCCGCCGCCGTTGGTGATGATTACCTTGGCCGGTTTTCCGCCGCACATGAACACCATCTCGACCACCGGTTCGCCCGCCCGCTCGTCGCGGCGGACGGACACCAGCCGGTAGGGCGCGTCTTCGGACTGCAGCGAATTCCCCGGATCAAAGGCCATGTGCATGTCGCGGCCGCGAAGCATGGTCCGGGCCGTTGCCATCACTTCCTGCGCCTGCGCGGCCGAGGTGCGTTCGACCACGTCACGCGCGCCCACGGAAAGGAACGATGGTTTCGGGGCTTCCGCGCGCATATACCCCGCACCAAACACAACCAGCGCCACGGCCGCCACGGCCGCCGGAACGACGGCCAGAACCATGCGCCGCCACCGGCGCGACGCCCCGTGCCGCGCCTCCTCTTCGCGCGCCTTGACCTGCGCCATCGCGGCAAGCCATGCGGCGTCCGCGCCGGGTGCCGGCCGCGCCAACACCCTGCCCAGGCCGTGTTCCATTTCCATTTCGGCGGACATCAGCCGGCGCTCATCCTCCGACAGCGTTTTGTCATATTGCGCCGCCCCGGCGGGTGTCATCTCGCCGTCCAGGCAGGCCCACCAGAGTTCATCCTGTGGTTTCATGTGGCCACCCCGCTTTCCCTCTCCCTTGTCTCCTGGGTTTCAAAACGGGCAATCAGCCGGGGAAACGACCGCACAATGCCGTTTCTCCGCGCGTAGTCCAGCAGCCGCAAACGCAGCACCGTGCGCCCCCTGGAAAGGTGCGTCATCACGGTGGCCACCGGCATGTCGAGAATCTCCGCAATCTCATGGTAGGAAAACTGCTCCACGTCCTTCAGCAGAATGCAGGAGCGCTGCGCCGTGGAGAGCGCACGGAAGGCCTGGTACACCTCGTCGCCGCACTGTTCCAAAAAGGCGTCCGGATTCTTGAGCATTTCCGCGTAATGGACACCCGTCCAAACCGGCGTCTGCGCGGCATAGTCATCGTCCAGCGTCTCGAACGCGCGCTTGACCTCCCGGTTCGCCACGAAGCATTTGTTCACCAGTATCTTGAACATCCAGGCGCGGAAATTGGTGCCCGGCACAAATTTGTCCCGGTTTTCATAGGCGGCCAGTACAGCCGATGAAAAGACATCCTCGGCCATGCCCGGGTTCCACACGTTGCGGTGGACAAACCGGTAAAACTGGTCGCGGTACTGCTCTATCTGTTTTAGTATCTCGTCCTTCACAGTACTATGTATCCCCCGGCGCCTATAATGGCTCCGGTTGCCGAATGCCTCCGAACCCAGCCCCTGTATAAACGGCCCAAAGGCCGTTTTCGAAGACGCCGAACCGACACCCCGTAGGGTACTCCCCCGCGGGGTGCCGGCAAAAGTATCCGGACTTCTACTGTTTGACGTTACTTCGCGGCCGGCACATCCGGGGCAGCGGGTGCCACGGGAGCGGCGGCTGGCGCTTCGGGGGAAGCTGCTGGCGCGGCAGGAACCGCAGGTGCCGGGGGCGCT
>CAZOMH010000352.1:0-5191 GCA_964580415.1 uncultured Nitrospirales bacterium | reverse complement strand
GGTGCTCGTGCTGTCCGTGCAGGTCCACAAGTTCGTCGCCCAGCGCGGCCAGCAGTGACACCGGAACAATACGGTCGCCCGCATAGGCCCTGCCGCGCCCGTCCGCGCCGATGCTGCGCGAAAGCAGCAGCGCCCCGTCCTCCAGTTCCACATCATGCTCGCGCAGCAGCGCGCGCAGACGCGCCGACGGACGGTCAATCCTGAAAACGGCCTCCACACGCGCCGCCGCCTCCCCGTCGCGCACCAAATCGGCCGAGGCGCGCGCGCCCAGCACGAGGCCCAGCGCCCCGACGATAATGGATTTCCCCGCGCCGGTCTCGCCGGTCAGCACGCCAAAACCCGGCCGAAATTCCACTTCGAGCCGGTCGATCAGGGCGTAGTTTTGGATGCGCAACGTTTCCAGCATGTGCAGACTACCTGCGGGGCTCAGCGCTCCAAACGGCGCATGTAGGCCAGGAACTCGCGGTTCCCGGCAGGCCCCAGCAAGGGAGAGGGTATCACATCGATTTCAGTGAATCCCAGTGACCGGGCGAGGCCGCAGACATCCTCCACGACCCGTTCGCGCACGGCTTCGTCACGCACCACGCCCCCCTTTCCCACCTGTCCGCGACCCGCCTCAAACTGGGGTTTCACCAGTGCGACCCCCGCGGGATTGCCCGCCAGCAGGGGCATGACGGCGGGAAGCACCAACCGCAGCGAGATGAAGGAACAGTCCACGGTAAAGAACGACGGAAGTTCCCCCAATTGCTCCGCATCCAGATAGCGGATGTTGCACCGTTCCAGCACGACCACACGCGGGTCCTGGCGCAGTTTCCAAGCCAGTTGGCCGTAACCCACATCCACTGCGTACACCTTCGCCGCTCCGTGCTGCAGGAGACAGTCGGTAAACCCTCCGGTGGACGCCCCCACATCAATGGCGACCTTTCCCGCCACCTCCGGAGAGAACCCGGCAAAGGCCGCCTCCAGCTTGTCGCCGCCCCGGCTCACAAAACGCGGGGGCTCGCGCAGGGTGATTTCCAGGTCGGAGGCGATGCGCGCGCCCGGTTTGTCCAGCACGGTGCCGTCCGGCGCGCATACCTGCCCGGTCTGGATGAGTCCCTGCGCCTTCGACCGGGTCACATCAAAGCGCCGCTGCACCAGCATGTCGAGCCGCTCTCTTTCCATCAGGAGGCCGCCCGTTCATTGGATTTGCGTCCGGCGCGCAGGGTGAGCCGGGCGCTGAACCCAGTATAGTAGAGAACGTAGACCCAGGACAGCCGGATGAACGGTGCGTGCCCGTGCGGATACAGGAACAGCGCGGCGGTTATGCAAAGCGCCCACAGGACGCCAAATACCACGTTGAACGCGCGCCAGTGCGGTGTTCTGCTGGGATACAGGCAGCGCAGCGGCGCAAAGGAAGCCGCCGCACAAAGGAATATCACCGAGGTGTTGAACCATGCGGGATACTCCAGCATGAAAAGGTAAAAAACAACGATGTTCCAGTAAGAGGGGAAACCGCTGAAGGTATGGTCCGCGGTCTTGGCGTCACAACGGGCGAACTGATACCCCGACGCGACAAGAACGGCCGCCACCACAGGAACGCGCCACTGTTCCCCGATGACCGGAGACATAAACAGAAAGAACGCCGGCACCACCGACCAGGTAAAATAGTCCACCACGTTGTCGAGGAGCGCGCCGTCCACCGACGGCACCACGGATTTCACACGGAACCGGCGCGCCAGCGCGCCGTCCACGCCGTCGATGGCGATGGTCAGCGCCATCCATCGCAGCGAGACCATGTATTCGCCGTGGGCCACCGCGACAAGCGCCAGCAGGCCGACCACCGCCCCCGACGCAGTAAGCAAATGCACCGACCACGCACAGACCAGTTCGATATATGTGGGACAGGCGCCCCCGCCTGTCGATCCATTAGAGTTCCCCCCGGACCGACAGCCGGGGCCGGTCGTCCCACATTCCGTCGTCTGGTGGGCTGGCGTGTTTTCGGGCATGGTCGCCTCAGGGCACTTCATCGGCAGGAGTTGCCGGGACAATCCGTCCGCCGCCCGAAGGCACCGCGGACGCCTGCGTCTGCTGCTGTTGCCGGCGCTGTTTTTCGAGCGCCTCCCGCTGGGGCTCAATCTCGCGGCGGAAACGCGCCACCGCCTTGTTGTGCTCTTCCTCGGTGTTGCTGAAGGTGTGCGTGCGTCCGTCCGCGTTGGACACGAAATAGAGGTTCTTCGTCGCGGCGGGCCGCAGCGCCGCGCGCAGGCTTGCAACGCCGGGATTGGAAATGGGACCCGGCGGCAGGCCGTTCCTGGCGTAGGTATTGTAGGGCGAATCCACCTCGCGATCCCCGTAGAGCAGGCGCTGCCCGTATTTGTTCAACGCGAACTGGAGGGTCGAATCGAGCTGCAGCGGCATCTTGTTGTCGATGCGGTTGTAGACCACCCGCGCCACCAGCGGCCGTTCCGCGTCCACCTTGGTTTCCTCCTCGACCAAAGACGCGATGGTGACAATCCGCATCTTGTTCAGTTTGTCCCCGCCGGGCACCTCGGCCGCCAGTTTCTTGTACTCCTTCTCAAACTGGCCCACCATGCGCTCCACGAGCGCGCGCGGTTCCGGCTCTGCATCGAAGAAATACGTGTTGGGCATGAGGAAACCCTCCAGTGTTTCCGCCTCAATGCCCAGTCTCTTGAGCAGCGTCTCGTCGCGCGCCGCCTCCACAAAGCCCTTCGGGTCCTTCACCAGTTCGGAAATCTGCCGGATGGTAAGCCCCTCGGGAACGGTAACCTTGAACTGGGTCTCCACCACCTGCCGCGACGGCCCTTTGTGCAGCTGGCGCAGCAGTTCCAGCGCCGAGTTGCCGCGGTGCAGCCGGTAGGCCCCGGTCCGAATCGGCTGGTTTGTTCCGTCCAGCCGCACGGCCAGAATAAAGAATGCCTCATGTTCGATCAGACCGTTCTCCGCCAGTATGCGGCCCACGTCGCGGCCCGTGGCCTTTTGCGGCACAACAATCTCCACCTCGGGTCCGGCCACACCGGGCTGGGTCACGTGGTCATACACGACAAAAGCCACGATACCGCCCGCCACCCCGGCCAGCAAGAGCGACGCCAGGCCGAAAAGCACCGCCGTGGCCAGTATCCGGTAGAAAGTCCAGGGACGGCGCGGCGCATCGAATTCGGGCTCATCGGGCTGCGTCATGGGCGCTGCTCCCGGGCGCGCAGATCCGAGGCGGCGCGATCAAGATGGCTTTGGAGTATGTGGGTGGCCGCGATCTTGTCCACCACGAGCTTGCGCTTGTCGCGGCGCACGCTCGCGCCGATCAGCATGCGGTTGGCGGCGGCGGTGCTGTACCGTTCGTCCTGGATGACCACCTCGACCGTCACAGCCGCGCGCAGGCGGTCGATGAACGCCAGCGTTTTCTCCGCCTGCGGTCCATGGCCGCCGGACTCGTTCAGGGGCACGCCCGCCACTATCCGGACCACCTCCTGCTCGTCGGCGATTTTCTTGATCGCCGCGACCGCGGCGTCGCGGGTCGCCTCTTTGACCACCGCGTGCGGACTGGCAATCATCCGCATCGGATCACTGAGCGCCACGCCGATGCGCACATCGCCTATATCCAGGCCCATAACCCGGCCAAACTCACTCATGCCGCACTCCTTCACCGTCCTGTTCAACGACATTATCCACGCGGGACGGCTCGTCCCGCCAAACGGCCCACCATCCGGCAACGCGCGCCGCGAAACCGCCGGGCTTGTCGCTGTAAATCCGCGCCCCGAGAGAGAGCGCCCCGGAGGCGGCCGCCTCCACGCTCCTGGCCGCGGAGGCCTTTACAGCGGAAAGCGCCTCTTCGGAAAGCGTCCCGGGCGGCAGCGCCGCCAAGGCTGTTTCCACCAGACAGACATCGTGCATATGGCCCAGACAGTCCGTAAGCCGGTGCAGTTCGCCCTCATAGGCGCCGCAGGCCGCCGGCCACGCCGGCCGCAACATCGCCATTTGGTAACGCAAATCCTTCGCGCGCTTGCGCCACTCGTGAACGGACTCAATGCCGCCCTTCCTGCGCATGCGCAGCATGGCGCGCCGTCCCTGTGCATAAGACCGGCGCAGCCCGGCGCGGAGAACGTGCCCTTCCCGCCCCCGGCCCAAGCCCGAATCATGAGGCGTGGTCAGACGCCCGGAAATGAGCAGGAACGCCTTTTCCGCGGCCGCCTCCGCCGGGACTGTAGCGTCCCCGGCCCTTTTTGCCAGCGCGGCGCGGCACAACACCGCGTCCGCACCGGCGGCCAGCGTGTCCAGGCATTCCATGATCGCCTTGGCGTCGCGCAATTCGGAAATGCACCGCGCCGCGTCGCGCAGTGTGCTGTTCCATTTCCGAAAGACCCGCTTTGGCATGCCTTCCGCAACCAGCCGCAGCAGCGCCCGCGCGTACTTGAGGCACTTGCGGCATTCGTGAATACCCTCGTCCCTCCGCTCCGGGGGGAACTTGAGATACTCCAGCGCGGCAACCAACTGCATTTCAAGAATGCGCTGGGTCCCGGCGGCGAGAGAATCGTCCTTGTTGAACTGCGGGTCCATGCCCCCTATTGTAACGTGTTGGACAGGGGTACGTCATGTACGACGGGAGTGTGCCGTCATGCCCGACGATTGCGGTACAATAGGGGTGAACAATCCGGACGGGAAGTTCCGCCCGGGAATGGAGACGCATCCCATGACAAGCCGGTTAAGCCGGCCCGCGCTGGTGCTGCTCAGCGGCGGGCTGGATTCAAGCGTGCTGCTGCGCCTCGTGGCCCGGCAACTCCATGACGGCGCGGTGCATGCCATCAGTTTCGACTACGGCCAGCGCCATTGCCGCGAACTCGAATGCGCGCGGCGGCAGGCCATTAATGTCGGCGTAACCGAGCACCGGATTGTGGACGCATCCTTTTTCGCCGAACTGGTGCGCGGCGGCACCTCCCTGGTCCAAGGTGGCGCGGAAGTGCCCGACCTCGCCGATGTGCCCGAGGCAGACCGAGTGCAACCGCCCACCTACGTGCCCAACCGCAACATGATGCTCCTGTCCATGGCCGCCGCCTACGCCGAAGCCTCCGGCATACACGATATATACTATGGCGCACAAGCCCAGGACGAATACGGCTACTGGGACTGTACCAACGGATTTCTTGCCGGGTTGAATGCCGTGTTCGCGCTAAACCGCCGAACGCCCGTCACGGTG
>CAZOMH010000351.1:0-5203 GCA_964580415.1 uncultured Nitrospirales bacterium | reverse complement strand
AAAACCCATCTCCTTAAGACCGCCCCAGATAAGGTCGCGCCGGGCTTCGTACTCCGGCAGGCCGCGGTTGATCACCGTCAGCCCTCGACGCGAGTCGCTGACGCTGACAAACGTTTCCTGGTGCTTGGTGGGCACAGGCTTCTGCCCCCAGTCGGCGACCTCCCGGGCCGGCGGCAGATCGACCGGGACCGGCAGCACATCGAAGGCGCCTTCCACGTCGGCGTGATCGACCTTGCGAAGGCCGCTGTTGAACAGAACACGCAGCCGATGATCGCGAGCATTGTTGAGGACTTCCGTATGGAAGCGGACCATCCGCTCGCCCGGCCGCAGAGTCGCAGTCGTTCGGATCTTCAGGCCGGCCATGCGGCTGCTGCGGGCCTTGCGGTCGGCACTGTCGCCCTGGCGTACAGTGTGTCCGTCGGGCTTGGTTCCGTCATCAGCCAATTACCCGTGGCCGGTGAACACGCGGTGCCGGGCGCTGCCGTGGCCCTGACGGTCTCCGCCGGACCGCCGCCCATAACTGTTCCGGATGTGACCGGCATGACGCAGGAAGAAGCCGCCGCGGCCATTGCCGGCGCGGAACTCGCCGTGGGCACCGTTACGCTGTCCACCAGTTTAAGCGTGGCAAAAGGCCTGGTGATCAGCCAGTCCCCCCCGGCCGGTGAGCGCGTCATGCCGGGTGTCGCTGTCGCGTTGACCATCTCCAAAGGCCGGCCCATAACCGTGCCCGACGTGGCGGGAATGACACGGGAAGAAGCGGAAGCGGTCATCACCGGCGCAACCCTCGCCGTGGGCGCCGTTGCGGAACGGTGCAGCGACCTCGTGCCGGCGAACTGGATCATGAACCAAAACCCGGTGGCCGGGCAGCAGGCCGCCGCGGGAGACACCATCGGCCTGACAGTGTCATCGGGGTCGTGCCACCTGGCCCACGAGATGGTGAAAATACCCGCAGGGACGTTTATGATGGGCAACTCCGGGGTGGGCGACGATGCGTCCGCCGGTAATCCCGACGAGTTCCCCGCGCATTCAGTGACTTTGGGAACGTACTCCATCGGCAAATACCCGGTGACAAACCGGCAGTACTGTGTTGTATTGAACTGGGCGCTGGCGCAGGGACAATTGAGAGAAGGCACGGGAAGCGCCTGGACCGGCACAGGAGACATTTATGCGGGCGGAAATCTCCAGTGCATCCTCTCCTGCGCCGAGGAACGGCTCAATATTCAGTACGCCGACGGGACCTTTTCGTCCAAGACCCGCGAAGGCGTTCCGGAAACAACGGTCTATTCCACGGAATCGCACCCCATGCAGGACGTGACCTGGTTTGGCGCGGCGGCGTTTTGCAACTGGCTCAGCCTGATGCAGGGACTCACCCCCTGCTATGACATGAGCAAGACGGACTGGCCGCTGACCGTTGTCCCGCCAACCCCGGGCGGCTACCGCCTGCCCACCGAGGCGGAATGGGAACGCGCGGCGGCCTGGAACGGAACGAGGCACTGGGTCTACGGATTTGCCAGCGACACGCTCACGGACAACAACCGCGCCAACTACAATGTCTTAAACCAATACTGCGTCAACCCGCTCGGCTTGAAGGAGATTCCGTTCACCTGTCCCATTGGCTGGTTCAACGGAACAAACGTGAGCCCCAAGGGAAATGTGCCGACCATCGACAGCGCGAGTCCCGCGGGTTTGTACGACATGAGCGGAAATGTCTGGCAGTGGTGCGGTGACAACTACCTTGACATCTATTACTCGGGCGGGGCCATGACAAATCCAACCGGCCCCGGCACCAGCCTGTACCGGGTGGTTCGGGGCGGCTGCTGGAGCTATGAGGGGCTGTATTGCCGGACCGCACTTCGCGCCATCGGCCTGCCCGCGTCCACACAGCACAGCATCGGCTTCCGTCTTGCCAAGTCCTGAGCATCTGATCGCGCCGCCTGAACAGCGCCGGACTCGAAAATGGGCCGGAGAACCGCCGTAACAGCGGTCTCACGCACCGTCTTTGGAGCGCCGTTTCCTTTCGGCCCTCCCGGATGCGCGCAGGAAGTTTGACGTGGGGTGCTCCGAGTCTTACCATGTAGGCAGTGTGAAGCAAACGAAACGGAGAGCAACCGTTCATGATCGACCTTAGCAGAATAAACAGCCTGTTGGGCTGGCCCGAAAAGCGCAAGGAAATAGAATCTGTCATCGAGTCCGTTATTGGAACGATTCCGACCAAGCGCGTTGAACCGCAAATGAAGGTGACGGAAGAGTACGAAACCCGCGGGATGACCCGAAAGCGGGTAAACCTTTTTGTGCGGGAAGACGAACTTGTCTCGGGCTGGCTGTTTGTTCCGGACGGCAAGGAAGAGTCCCCGGCAATACTCTGCTGCCACGGCAAGACCCCCCACGGCAAGGACGAACCTTCCGGACTGGACGGCAACCACCGGCTCGCCTTTGCGCAGCACTACGCCGAGCGGGGCTACGTCACCTTTGCCATAGACACCGTCACGACCGGAGAACGGATTTCCTTCAAGCGCGAGCCGTTCGACACAGAACTCTTCTACAAAGACCATCCGCAGTTGAGCCTTGCCGGAAAGATGCTGGCCGACCACATGCACGCGATAGACGTTTTTGCCGAAGTGAAGCGCGTGGATGCGACGCGCATCGGCGTGATTGGACACGGACTCGGCGGCTTCAATGCCCTGCTTCTTGCTGCATTTGACGACCGGGTGCAGGCCTGCGTTTCGAGCTGCGGTTTCACACGGTTCGCCACGGACAAAACACCGGGCTGCTGGGCCGGTGACGAGAGCCTCGTGCTGGTTCCAAAGATCGCGCAGGCCAAGCCGGACGACCTTGCGTTTGACTGGGAACACATTCTGGCGCTGGCCGCCCCCACTGCGCTGCAGGTGATCACGGCCGTTTCCGAATCGGTGCATGCCAATCCCAAAAGCTGCCAGAAGGCCGTCACCCAGGCCAGCAAGGTGTACAAACTGCTGGGAGCGCACAGCGCGCTGAACCACTACACGCACCACGACGGCGATGAAGTCACCCCGGAAACGCTCGAAGTGGCGGATGAATGGTTTGAGCGCTGGCTGTAACGCCCGCCCGCTTCTCCGTTCCAACAGCAACGCACTCCCCCAAAAATAACCGCGGCCATGCCGCAAGTTGGTGTTTCCATGTCCGCGCAAAGCACACCCAAACCATTGCTGAGCGTCATCAACGCCGCCAAGAACTACGGGGCACAACCCGTCCTGGACGGTGTGTCCATGACCATCAACGAGGGGGACCGCGTGGGCCTCATCGGCCGGAACGGCTGCGGCAAATCGACGCTGCTGCGCATCATGGCCGGTCTCGACCGTTTGGACGGGGGACAGGTCACGGTCACCCAGGGCATCCGGGTGGCACTGCTGGCACAGCAGAGTTCCCTGGCGCTGGACCAGACCGTGGGCGAGGCGCTGCGGTCCGCCGCCTCGGAACTGCACGACCTGCTCGAATCCTACCAGGACACCATGCGCCGCATGGCGAGCGTTCCCGGAGACGGCTGGGAGTACCGCGAACTGCAGGAACAGTGCGACCATCTGCACCATTCTCTGGACATGGCCGACGGCTGGCATCCCGAGCAGGAATCGCGCCGCGTGGCCAGCGCGCTGCGGCTGCCGCCCGAAGACCGCGTGCTGTCGTCGCTGTCGGGGGGTGAACTCCGCCGCCTCGACCTGGCGACCAAGATTATCCTGCACCCCGACGTGCTGTTGCTGGACGAGCCGACCAACCATATCGACACGGACAGCATTTCCTGGATCGAATCCTATCTGGAACGTTACGAGGGGGCCTGCGTCCTCGTAACGCACGACCGCTATTTCCTGGACCGGGTGGTCAACCGGATTATCGAGCTCGAATTCAGCCATGTCTATTCCTTCCCCGGCGGCTATGCCCGGTTCCTGGAGCAAAAATCCGCCGTGGAGGAGGTGCGGGCCCGTTCCGAAGACAACCGCCAGGCGCTAATCCGCCGGGAACTGGCCTGGTACCGACGGGGCGCCCAGGCCCGCAGCACCAAGCAGAAGGCGCGCATCAACCGCCTGTTTGAGGTGACGGACGAAGGCCCGCCCATGCAGCACCGGGATTTCCTCTTCGAGATTCCCGAACCGGAACGCCTGGGCAAGAACATTCTGGAAGCCCGGCAGCTCACGCACGGATACAATGGCCGCACGCTGTTCCACCGTTTCTCTTTTTTCATGCGGGAGGGCATGCGCGTCGGCATCATCGGCCCCAACGGCTGCGGCAAGACCACGCTGCTCCGGGTGCTCATGGGGACCGAACGTCCCGGCAAGGGGGAGATGGCCATCGGCGAAACCACGCACTTCCTGTATGTGGACCAGCATCACGCCGACGTGGACCCCGCCCAGTCCATTTTGGATTTCGTTTCCGACGGCGCCCGCTTCTGGGAGGTGGACAAGCACCGCGTGTTCGTGCCGGCCTACGTTGAGAAGTTCCTGTTCGACAAAGAAAGCGTGCATATGCCCATGGGCAACCTTTCCGGCGGCGAACGAAACCGGCTCGACCTCGTGCGGCGGCTCCTGCGCGGCGGCAATTTCCTCATCCTCGACGAACCCACCAACGATCTCGACCTCTTCACGCTGCGCCTGCTCGAAGAAACCATTGCCGCCTTTGACGGCTGCGCGCTCGTGGTCAGCCACGACCGATATTTCCTCAACCGCATCTGCACGCACCTGCTGGTCTTCGGGGAAAATGGCGAGATTCACGAAATCACCGGCAACTACGACGACTATCTGCTTTTCATGGAACGGCGCAGGGAAGACCGCATTGCCGCGGCCCGCGCCACCGCCGCAGCCGCCCCCGCACCCGCCGTTTCACGCAAGGACGCCTCCAGCCACATCCCGAGACTCTCCTGGAAAGAAAAACAGGAACTGGAGGGGATAGAAACGGCCATTCTCGAATCCGAAGAGGAAGCCTCTTCCCTCGAAACACAGATGCAGGTGCCCGGATTCTACGAACAGCCCCACGACCTCGTACACGCCAAACTCGACGCCCTGGCTGCCGCCCGCAACAGGGTCGAAGCGCTTTATGCGCGCTGGCAGGAACTTGACGGACGCAAGTAGCGACCGTACTGCCGCACGTCACACCGTCGGCCGCACCAGAATTCCTGATCCCGTCGGAATCGGGGAAGACACTTTCTTGGGCCAGCGCCGCCAGCGTCCCGCTGGCC
>CAZOMH010000350.1:0-5203 GCA_964580415.1 uncultured Nitrospirales bacterium | reverse complement strand
ATGTTTCATAACGAAACTTGTCCGGCTTCTGTTGACGTGTGTTTAAAACCCAGACTTGCCAGAATCGAGAACGAAGAATTTCGACTGAAGCGGCAGAACTGCGGACGGGAATATCTGCCCACACGGAGCGTGTCAATTCAGCATCAGAACGGTGCCGACACAAACGCGTAAGCCATACTGTCTATCAGGAAGGCGAGTCTACTCAAGAAGACAGCCCGGTGCCTGGATTGAGGAGACGGGGCTTCCCACTGCAACCCCCACTTCATTTTGTGGGTTGTTCGAGCGAACGCTGATATATAGTGTCTGGATAGAGTCCGCCGCCGGATATTCCCTGAAACCTTTTCGGGGGTACCGGTATTGATTATTGGGTCTTATTGTGCGATTCTGGCGCAGAAATGGGATGTAAGTTATTGCCAATCATCAGTTTAGCGTTGGGATTGCCGCCCCGGCGGCGGGAGACACGCGTGTTTTCTGCCGAGGACGAGCATGGCGTAGAACAACCATCCGGCCCCGAGAGAGGTCGTGAACGGGGAATGTATCGCATGCATCCGCCCAAACGGACACGCCAATCGGCGCCCCGGAGAGACTAGAGCACCATGGCTCCTGGAAGTGAAGCCAGAAGGACCGTGGCGTTCCTGCTCTGTTGCGTTGCGCTTGCCTGCGCGGCTATGGCAGAATCGTATACGATTCCCGCAGACAAAGTGAATGACCAGAAGATATTCTGGGGAAACCCGGCGAAATTTGAAAAACCCGCCTCGGTGGACTACAAGGCTGTCGTCATGGCGACGGACGAATACAAGTCCATAAAACAGAACAAGATAGAGGCTGGTTCGGCCAAATACTGGATTTTGATCAGTCAGGCAAGCGAAAAAGCCGTGAAGGCTGTGGCGGCGGTGGGCAAGGAAGGTCCGTATGACCTTATTGCGGCCAAGGGCTATTTGGAGAGTGTCGGTCTGACCGTGCAGCCAACAGATGTCACCAATGCCGTATTGGAACGGCTTCAAAAAGGAAAATAGCACCAACTTGGGTTTCTGTGGAAGGTTTCACAGAATACGGAGCGTCCCTTGAACATTCGGACATTCGTGGCTGGAGGTTTTTGTTTGGTATCCGCCCTGCTTGCAGCGGGATGCGCGGGCACATCCATGGGCGCGGGCAATTTTTCTTCCCCCATGGGCAGGGGACCGGTGTCAGAAACCCGCGCCACGGACGGTTATGCGGCATCCAAGCAGCTTGCCGAAGCCAAGCGCATGGTCAAGGGTGGAGAGTATTCGCTCGTTATTCCCCG
The DNA here is from genome assembly GCA_964580415.1 of uncultured Nitrospirales bacterium. GTDB lineage: Bacteria > Hydrogenedentota > Hydrogenedentia > Hydrogenedentales > CAITNO01 > CAITNO01. Next base: position 3,918 of record CAZOMH010000350.1, on the reverse strand, counting down.
ACTACAGCAGTTGACGTCCCAGTTTCCCGGTGATCCGGCCGCGATTGAGGCCCGGTATTATCTCGGATTGTCCTATTACAATATAGGCGGCTATGGCGAAGCGGTCCAGAATTTCAAGGAATACGCCGAACTGGCCCCGCAAGGCGAAAACGCCGCGTCCGCCAAAGAGTATGTTCAACGGATGACCGAAAGTGCGCCGTCCACGCCGACAGAGGTGAACGACAAGATTCGCGACGCGCTTGCCCGGGCAGAGGCCAAGCCCGACGATGCCGCGATCAAGATGGAATTGGCCAACCTGTATTGGGACGCGGGACGGTATGCCGAAGCGGGCAAGATTTACGAAACACTGCTGGCCAAGTGGCCGAATCTGATGAATGACACCGTGGTCCGCACCCGTGTGGCCCGGGAAAAAGACGGAACGCTGACGGTGCTCAGTCCGCAGGAGGCGGAACGCCGTTATCGCGAGCAGGAACCCCTGCAGATATTCAACGTGTCTTCGTTCCGCAGCGGCCGTTTCGACAATTGGAACGCAACGGCCAGTGAGAAGTATTACAATGTTGCCGGCCAGGCGGTGAACCGGGGCGAACATCCGTTGGATGACGTGCGTGTCACGGTAACCATCTACGGGATGGGCCAGATGGTTTACGACACCCAGACGGTGTCCCTGGGTTCCCTTCAACCCGGCGAAACCCGCGCATTCAGCGTGCAGTTCTCGAAATTTGACAACATATTCAATGTGACGCGTCACGAATGTGTGGGAACCTTTCGCCGCTGAAGCGGAATAATTGAAAGGAACGATGAAACAAAAGCAAACAATATTTCCGGCGCTCGGCGCGCTGCTGCTGTTTGGCGCGGTTTTTTCCGCACAGGCCCAGGAGCCCAAACAGGTCAACGTGGCCGTGAAAATTATCGAGTTCCAGTCCTCAGACGAGCTGGAAACCGGGTTCAGCGCCTATTTCAAGGACAAGATACACCCGAGGCCTTACGGCAAAGTGGTGGCCGGGCAGGAATCCGACGTAAACTCCGTCGCGCTCACCTATCCGAGTTCAAGCACTTCGGGCCTGACGGTGTTTCTCGACAACCTCACCAACAACTGGGCCGACGTGGAACTGGTCCTTCAGGCGATGGTGAACCAGGGCAAGGCTTTCATCCTGTCCCAGCCCAAGGTGCTGGTGCCGGTCGCCTCGCCGGTGCCGACCATCATTAAAACCTCGCAGGACGTGCCCTATTCGAACACCATTGTTATCGGGTCCTCGGCAGTGCAGACCACCGCCTTTAAGCCGACCGGCGTCGCCATGACTGTCAGCGCCCTGGAGGTTGCGGACGATGATGGAAATCCGGCAACCACCGAAGACACGTATATCAAACTGAAACTGACGGCCGAGATAAACGAGGAAGGTCCGCGCATCGCCGTTGCCCTTGGCATGGGTACCGGGACCGGAAGTGTTTTGAACCAGACTACCACGGCCATCACCGTACCCGAATTTGTTTCGCGAAGCGTGGACACCACCGTATGGGTGCGCAACGGGCAGGTTTTGCTGATGGGCGGATTGTACCGCAACAACAAAACTTCCAATTTGTCCACCGTGCCGTGGTTTCCCCAGACAGAGGGTGTGCTGAACAATTTGGTCAGCCGTGTGCTTCCTTTTGCGGCAAATGCCCAGGTTCCGCTTTCCGCAACCGTCGGCAACAACAACAAGAATGCAGACCGCCGTGAACTCGTGTTTATGATCAAGGCGGATATGTGGAAGAAGACCTACACTGTGGCCGATGAATTCGGTTTCGCTTCGGACCAGCCGGAGGGCAAGGACGGGGAGAAGGCTTCCGACGAGGCCGCCAAGTCCAAGAAACCGTCCGATGTCATTACGGGCGTGCTGGGTGGCAACACCGGCGGTGTTGCCCAAGGCTTGGCCGGCAGTGTTGGAATCAAACCTGGCAGTGCCGCCTCCGGAGGCAAATCCAAATGAACGCCTCCAAGATGTTGATGCTGTTGTCGGCAGGCATGATGGTGTTTTTACCGAGTGTGGCGTCGGCCCAGGCTCCTGCCCCGCCCCCCGCCCCTCCCGCTGCGGCTCCCGCCGCCGCGCCCGCCGCCGCGCCCGCTCCTGCTCCTGCCCCGGCCCCGGCCCCGGCCCCTGCTGCCGCCGCGCCCGCGGCTCCGGCAGCGCCTCCCGGGCCTCCTCCCCTGGCCGATATTCGCCAAGTGCAGGTGAAGGTATGGATTAGCGAGACCGGTGAGCGCGGCATTCGTGAGATTGGCGCCGACCTCAAGTACACGCGCTTCGTGCGGGGCGAAGAGACGAACGGTTCGGTGCAGCAGATAAATTCGACGCTGTTACCCACCAACCGGTTTGGCACGGTGACCCTGCCCTATCCCGACAAGACCCTGTTTGGGGCGCCTTTGCGTCCGGACCTGGACAACAATCTTACCAACGGTTTGCAGGACTATTCCGGCACCGGGATTAATTTCACCATTTTGGACACGAGCGACGGCACCATCAACGGCACGCTGGCGGCCATAGAGCGTCGTTCCGATGCGGACCTGATTTCCAAGCCTGAACTGCTGGTTGCCAACGGGCTGCCCGCGATCATCAAGGCCGGCGGATCAGTGCCCTTCCAGGATGCCAAGGTGACGCCCCCGTATCCGGCGCAGTTGCAGGTGGCCTGGAAAGACGTGGGCGTCAACATGAACATGACCCCCTCCATTCTGCCCAACAACATGGTCCAGCTCACGCTGACGGAATTGCAGGTGTCCGACGTGAACCAAATCCAGAATCTGAACGGCGTGGACCTGCCCACTTTCTCGACCCGGTCGCAAACGGGCGTGGTCATGGTGCCCGACGGATCGACCCTGGTGATTGGCGGGCTGACCAGCCGGACGGTCAACGGCACGGAACAGCGCATCCCCATTTTGGGCAGAATTCCGCTGCTGGGCATTCCGTTCCGCTACCGCAAGTCGGACGCGCAGACGCGCAGCCTGCTGGTCTTTGTTTCGCCGACCATCGTCGATTTGCGCGCCCCGACCGACACGGCGAAGAACGCGCTGGATTTCTGGAAAGAGCACGGGACCGAGTGGACCAACGCAAACCAGATCAAGAGCGAGGTGGACGCGATGCAGTCGGGATTGTGACCGAATTGGATGCTGAATCGAACCCGGCGCGGTCCGCCCCGTGCCGGGTTTGTTTTTCCGGCAAAGGCTCCGGTGAACTGACATGACAGCAATAGATCAGATACGGCAGGACATACTCTTTCTTGCGGGCCGCCTTTCCCACCGCTGCGCGCAAAGTGAAGAGGAACTGGAGGCGGCGCGCTACATTGAGGGCCGCTTCAAGGAATACCTGCCCGAGGCGGATATCGAGCCCTTTGCCGCCGAGGACGACCACAACATCGTGATCGCGTCCTATATGGCTGAATTCGCGGTTGTTGCGCTGCTTGCGGTATGGTGGCCTTTTGCGGCGACCTTCTACGGGGCGGTGGTTTTCCTGGCCTATGCCGCGGAATACATGGGCTACCCCGTGTTCTCGCGGCTGCTGCCCCATTTCGAGTCTGCCAATGTCGTCGCGCGGCACTACGCCGAACGTCCCGCCGGTTTGCTGGTCATCACCGCGCACTACGACAGCGGCACGGCCAGTCCCCTCACCAGTCCCGAAGTCGTCCCGCGCATGCGCGCGGTGCAGGCGGCCATTGTGCTCTGCATGCTCTTTGTGGTTGCGACCTGCGCCGCCGACGGTTTGGCCGCCTGGATGGGCGGTGTTATCCCCGCGCTCGCGGGACTGCGCTGGGCCGCGGTGGCCGTGCTGCTTTCCGCCGCCGCCGCCCATTTCTACGGGGCCGGACACAACACCGAGGTGCGCGGGGCCATCACCAACGCATCCGGTGTCGCCGCATTGCTTCAACTGGCCGAAAAGATTCACGAGG
>CAZOMH010000349.1:0-5210 GCA_964580415.1 uncultured Nitrospirales bacterium | reverse complement strand
CCCGGCGCGTTCGCCGATGCCGTTGATGGTGCATTCAATCTGCCGCGCACCGCCCTCCACCGCCGCCAGCGCATTGGCCACGGCCAGCCCGAGGTCGTTGTGGTTGTGCGTGGAAAAAACCACCTTTTCCGAACCCGGCACGTTTCCGATGACATACCGGAACATCTCGCGAATCTCGTCAGGCGTGGTGTAGCCCACGGTATCCGGCAAATTGACCACGTCCGCGCCCGCGGCCACCACCACGCGGGTTATCTCCGCAAGATATCCCCAGTCGGACCGTGTGGCATCCTCGGCCGAAAACTCCACCACGGGAACCAGCGCCTTGGCCCGCGCCACGGCGCGGCCCGCCGCCTCAAGCACCTGCCCGCGGGTCATCCGGAGCTTGTGCTCCAGATGAATGTCCGACGTGGCGATAAACGTGTGCAATACCGGCCTGACCGCGCTCTTGAGCGCGGCGCCGGCCATGTCGATGTCCTTGTCTAGCGCGCGGGCCAGGGCGGCCACCTGCGCTTGCTTCACAGCCTCGGCCACCCGCCGCACACCCTCAAACTCCTGCTGCGAGGCGATGGGAAAACCCGCCTCAATGATATCCACCCCAAGTCGGTCAAGCTGAATCGCAAGGCGCACTTTGGCGCTTTCATCCATGCTTGCCCCCGGCGACTGTTCACCGTCGCGCAGGGTGGTGTCAAAAATCCTGACTTGTTCGGGCATAACGGCATTCCTTTCTCCGGGTATTCCGGTAACGTCCAGTCATTTCCGGAACTCCCCGATTGTCTATTATAGCGCCCTTTCGCGTCTTGCCGCAAAAGTGCGCAATATTGGACCAGCAACACGTGTTTACCCACTTTCGATTCCCGACGGCCTCTGCTATACTTCACGCCATGACACCGCAAATCCACAAAAGCATTCGAAGAACGCTGCTTCTCACGCTTTACGGGTGTTACATGTCCGACCCGCTGGAGATGGTGGAACCGGCGCTGTTCCTCACCGACCCCGCGATGGACAAGCAGGCACTGCTGGTCAACATGCACTATCTGGCCGACCGCGGACTGGTGGAACTCATGCTCGGCTATGACACATCGACCTTTTCGGCCGTGCGCATCAACGCCAGGGGCATCGACCTTGTCGAAAACCGCTTCGAACTGGACCGCCAGTTTCCCCCGCTTCCCGATGCCGCCGAACAGGACGGGGCCGATTTGCCCCTGCTAATCGAGCGGCTCCAGGAGGAGGCGGACCTCTGCGATCTTGACGGCACCGCGCGCCGTGCCCTCCTCGACGATGTTGCCTACCTCAGGAACGAGATATCCCGCCCGGCCGCCACTTGGCGTCATGCCGTCCTTCACGCCGTTCTGCGCTGGATGTCCGAAGCCGTGGCGGACTGCGACGCTCCCCCGCCCACGATTCCCGTCCTGGTCCGCCGCATTCACGAACTAACCGGGCAAAGCCCCCCCTCGGCACCGTCGGAATAGGCCCGTCTGCAGCGCTGTTTCCCGGGTAAGTACCAAGAACATGAAAGGAAAACAGCCATGTCCGGTATTCCCGAAGCAGGCGCAAACGCCCCGGAATTCTCGCTCCCCGCACACGATGGAACCACGGTCAGCCTGGCCGGTCTGAAGAAACCCGTCGTGCTCTATTTCTACCCCAAGGACAACACCCCCGGCTGCACCGTTGAGGCCAAGGGCTTCGGCGCGCTGGCGGACGCTTTTTCCGCCGTCGGCGCCGTGGTGCTGGGCGTCAGTCCCGACAGCATTTCCTCACACTGCAGGTTCGCCGGCAGGTTTTCCCTTGGTTTCCTGCTGCTGGCAGACACCGAACACGCCGTGGCCGATGCCTACGGCGTGTGGGTGTTGAAGAACATGTGCGGCAGGAAGTACATGGGCATCCAGCGCACCACCTTCCTTGTCGACCGGTCCGGAAAAATCGCCCGCGTGTGGAACAAGGTAAAACCGGAAGGCCACGCGGAAGAGGTGCTCAATGCCGTCAAGGCACTGAAGTAAATGCATTACGGCTTGACAACCGTCTTCCCCGCGTCATCCTGATACTTCTGCCCCGGCGTCAGCAGTTCGATACGCGCCCTGTAGAAAGCGTCCTGCACGGCCGACAACGATCCAGGCGCCAGGTTGGAGCCCTTCACGATTCCCTCGTAAATGGTCCAACGGTTCGCGTTTTCGCTCATAACCAGCAATGCGTTGCGATCCCGTTCATCCGAGGTCGTGGCCTTCTTGTACTCCCGGCTGCGCATCACCGAGATGAGCCCGTCCTTTTGTTCAATGGCAAATCCGGTGGACAGCAGTTTGGCAATCAGCTCCGCCCGCGCCGCGCGGGTGCGCACTGCCTGCCCGATTCCCGGAGCATCCAGCACAAGGCCGTCATGATTGGCAAGCGCCAGTTCACGGTTGCCGCTCTTCACGGCCTTCTCAATATCCGCGGCGGCGGCCTTCACACCGTCCGCGGGCAGCGTGGAATAGTCCGGCGCCACATGCACAAACGACGACACCGTGCTGCATCCGGAAACCGCGACCGGTGCCGCAAGCAGAACCGCCACCAAGCTGAATCGTATCGTTTTCATGATTTTCCTTCCCGGTTTTCGGCGAGAACAACCCTGTTCTTGCCCAGTTGCTTGGCCCTCTGCAGGGCCCCGTCCGCAGCCCCGATCAGATCGTCGGTGGTGCGCATCTGTTTCGCGTCAAATACGGCAACGCCAATGCTGACCGTCACCGAAACAGGCCCGGTCAGCGCGTCTATCGGCGCATTCCCAACCGCGGAGCGCATGCGTTCCGCCTCGCTCACCGCTCCAAGACCGCCCGTCTGCGGCAGAACAATGATAAACTCCTCGCCGCCATAACGGGCGACCATGTCCACCCGGCGGATGGATTCCTGCATTCTAACCGAAATGCCCCGCAGCACGGCATCTCCCGTCAAGTGGCCCCACGTGTCGTTCACCTGCTTGAAATTGTCAACATCCGCCATGAGCACTGAAAACGGCAGGCCGTAGCGCACCGCCCTCTCCGCCTCCTGGGCGATGCGCTCCTCAAAATAGCGCCGGTTGTACAAACCCGTAAGCGCATCCGTGACGGCCAGATGCTCCAGCCGGGCGTTGGCCAGCTGGACCGTTTCCAGCAGTTGCGCCTTTTCCAGCGCGCTCGACGCGGCTTCCGCTATAACCTCAAAAAAACTGATCTCACGGAAAGAGAACCCCCGGCCCTGCCGGGCGGCCCGCAGCAGCAGCGTGCCCACCTGCAAATCGCGGCAGACGATGGGAATGACAACAAGCGCGTCAATGCCGGCCTCTTTGAAAGCCGCGCCCATCGGACGGGTCAGCGGATCGGCGTACACGTCGTTCACCACAACCTTCTTGCCGGTGTGGATGGCCAGCCGAAGCTCGGGGTATTTGTCCAGCGCGATCTTGTGATCGCACACCGCCGAATCTTCGTGCGACGCCAGCACATGGGCATGGCTGCCGCTGCCCCACACGCGCACAATGGAGCACCGCTTTGTCTCGACAATCCGCGCCACCTGCTCCACGAAGACAAAGAGAATGTCGTGGGTGTGCCGCTTCGAGCTGATCGCCTTGAGCACTTCGAGCACCAGCAGCAGTTCGCTGCGCTCGGCCGATGCATCCCGTTCACGCACCTGAACAGCATCAGCGTAGAGCATGCTCAGGCGCATCAGGGCCGAGGATATCCGGTCCGCGGACGGGTTCTCCGGCGTGCCCGACACAAACGACGCCACACACACCGAACCGACCAAACTTGCGGCAAGATGCAGCACGGTGGACCGCTGCACGGTCCATCCGCCGTTGTATTCTCTTCCACCGCCCCCGGAACCGCAGCCCTCGCAGGCAAAAAGGGCGACGCTCATGCTCGAAGACAGCAGCAAGAACAGCCGGTCCGTCTGCTGCATGGGCAGCAATTGGCCCGAACCGCACCGCCCTTCGGCAGAACCGCCGCCGGCCCCGTCACCGCCGAGCACGACCGTCCGCGCGGCTTTCGCCTTCACCGCCTCCGCGTTTTCAAGCCTGCCGAGCGTTCCCGCGTCCGACACCATCAGCAGATCATCGTCCTCGAGTTGCAGGGCAAGCCGCGCGGCCTCCAGCAACAGCAGCCGGAACATGGCATCGTCATTAACCGGCGCGCAAACCGACAGTTCCCCCTCCGTCCCGCCTATCACCCGGCGCACCCGGTCCAGCATCGTCTGAAATGATTCTCTTTCCGACACGTCAAAAAGGTTCCTTGCTTTCGGTCTGTCCGTGAAGCTGCTTTTTTCGGACCCGCCCGTTGTCCAACGACCGGTTTGCCCCTGTGGTACTGTTTCCCTGCGCTGTGACTGCCGCGCCTACCTGTTTGCGGGCGGGCCCGCGGGGGACGGTTCCGGCGGGGGCGGGGCCGCGGCTATCCCGGCGGCACCACCGCCTGCGGCTCCCGGAACGTATTTGTCCACAATCGTTACGGGGGTGGAACGCACGACCAGATCGTACAACTCTTCAACTTCCGCGTTCACAAGCCGCGCGCACCCGTGGGAACTGTATTCCCCCACCGTTTCGGGACGGATGGTGCCATGTATCCCCAAATCCGTCGGCAGGCTTTGCTCCGCCGGGACCAGCGGCATCCAGCGGGTGCCCAATTCGTTGTTCGCGTCGCCCGAAGTTACCGGACCGCCTCCCGGCTTGAACCACGTGGGGTCTTTCTGCTTGTTTCCAATCGTGTATTTTCCCAGTGCCGTCTCGTGGCCCGGCATGCCCAGCCCGACGTGGTAGCGTTTGAACAGTCCCCGGTTGTCAAACAGGAACAACTGGCAGGTGCTGCGTTCTATAATGATACTGAAGTCCTTGGGCGTGTACTTGAGCCTTGCGCCCAGCGTCAGGCGCGACTTGTCATCCATGTTGTTTGCGCGCAGCAGCAACCCCTGGGTCGTGTTCAGCTTGTTGCCGATACTGGTGATGCTGTCACCTTTCTCGATGGCATAATACCGGCTTTCGGGAGTGGCTGCCTGGCCAAAAACAAGCTGAACATTCAGCTTCCCGAGCGGATCAACCGCCTCGTTCCATTCGGGGGAGCCCCATTCCGCCGATTCCACCGCCTCCCGGTACAAATCACGGGCCGCAATCACATCACCCTCCGCTTCTTTCAGGCGGCCCAGCCCGGCAATACCCGCCGCGCGAAAAGCGGACGGCGCGTTGTCCTTCAGGCTTTGGTACTCGCTGCGCGCAT
>CAZOMH010000348.1:382-5220 GCA_964580415.1 uncultured Nitrospirales bacterium | reverse complement strand
GGAGCTTCATTAACAACGGCACACTGCAGGCCGGCCGCGGCGGCGCCGGCGGTGTCGGCAGCGGTTCCACCGGCACCGGCCTCACCGCAAACGCCGATCCGGGAATCAGCCGCCGCGCCGCTGTCGCCGGTGCCATGGGATCGGACACAGCGCCCGTCTACGGCGGCAATGGCGGCCTCGGCGTTACAGAGAGCGAAGCCATGATGATTCTGGACGTGCAGCCCGGCGGAGGCGGAGGCGGCTGCAGCCTGCTTGACAATGGTGCCGACGGCGGCGGCGGGGTGCTCGTCCTTGCCAAAACTTCAATCGTGAATGCGGGCACCATCCTTGCCGACGGGTACGACGCGGTCTATGCCGGGGCGGGCGGCGGCGGAGGAGGCATCGTGATTCTCGCCAGCCCGGGCTCGGTTGCCAATACAGGACTCATCAGCGCCGCAGGCGGCAAGGGCATTGGTTCCACCAGTGACAGGGGCGCGGGCGGCGGCGGCGGCGGCGGCATAGTACACTTCATGAGTCCCGTGCTCGACACCAGTTCCGGCACGGTTGATGTCGGCGGCGGCCCCGGAGGAACGGGAGGCACTGCCAGCTACAGCTTCCGTGCCGGCGGCGGGGGCGGCGGCGCAAGCGGCGGAGACGGCGGATGGGGAGGGGCCGTCTATAACGCCCCCGCAAACACGGCTGTGGACGGCGGGGACGGATACGCGGGGTACACCATAGAATCCCTGACCGACCCCACGGCCTGGTTTGACTGAGCAGGACACCACCGCCCCGAATTGCGACGCCAACGTTTCGCACGCAGCGCTCTTTGCCTGACATTAGCGCGGGACGCGCGGTTGCCGTATGCCAAACGCAACAGGGCATCCTGTTGGGCGGCTTTAGCCGGCTGGCAGGATGCCTGTGCATGCGTTCCGGCACGCCGATTCGGGAGAAGTGTGCTGCTCGACCACGCAACGATAATGGTGGGTTTGCGCATTAAATATTATGCTGACTACATGGCGCATTTAACATGAGGGACCTGTAATGGTTGTGATGACCGCAATGGTGTCGCTTGTGCTGGCATCGGGATTCTCCGCCGCGGGACCGCAGGGCCAGCCGCCCATGCTGTCGGCGTCGGTGCTTTCGCTCGACGGTGGGTGGTTGCTGGCAACCGACGCCCGCAACGAGGGGTTGTCGGGCGAATGGTTTCAGTCGCCGCGACCGGAGGCGGTGAAGACCAGCGTCCCGTGGATCATTCAGGATGCCTTTCCGGGCTATCACGGACTGGCATGGTACTGGAAGACCTTCCAGGCACCGCAGAATCTGCACGTGAACGGCCGCTATCTGCTGCGTTTCTGGGCGGCAGATTACAAGGCCGACGTGTGGGTAAACGGCCAGTCCGTGGGCGGACACGAAGGGGGGGAAACACCCTTCACGCTCGACGTGACGGACGCCGTCAAGCCGGGGGAGGCCAACCTCGTGGCGGTGCGCCTGCTGAACCCCTCGCACGAACCCATTGACGGCATCGTGCTGAACGAGACCCCGCACCGCAACAAGGTGATTCCCTATTCGGGGGGCGGTTCGTACGACCACGGCGGGCTGGTGGATTCGGTCGAGTTGATTGTGAGCCCCGCGCAGCGCATTGACGATGTGCATGCCGAACCCGACCCGAAGACCGGCGACGTGCGGGTGCATGCAAGCGTATACAACACCGCCAACAACGGCGGGCCGGTTCGCATCGAGTATGCCATTGCCCCGGCAATGAGCGGCGAGACGCTCCACACCGTTGCCGCTGCCCAATTCCTGGCTCCGGGCGCAAACGAGGCAAACGCCGTGCTGCACGTCGATTCACCGCGTTTGTGGCAGCTCAACGAGCCAGCGCTGTACCGCGTCACGGTGCGGGTCGCGGCGCAGGGTTCCAATTCCTGCGACGAGCATTCCGTTCGGTGCGGTTTCCGCGAGTTCCGTTTCGAGAACGGGTACTTCCGTCTCAACGGCAGGCGGCTCTTCCTGCGCTGCTCGCACACGGGCAACCATTCCCCCGTGGGCCTCCAGATGCCGCCCGATCCCGATATGCTCCGCCGCGACCTCGTCAACGTCAAGATGATGGGCTTCAATTCAATCCGTTTCATTGCCGGCGTGCCCGCGCGCTTTCAACTCGACCTCTGCGACGAAATCGGCCTCATGGTGTATGAAGAGCACTTCGGAAGCTGGTGCCTGGCCGATTCCCCGAAAATGGCCGAACGCTTTGACCGGGGCCTTGTGGAAATGATCAAGCGCGACCGCAATCATCCCAGCGTGACCATGTGGGGACTGCTGAATGAAACCGGCGACGGCGTCGTCTTCCGCCATGCCGTGGACACACTCCCGCTGGTGCGCCAGTACGACAACACGCGCCTTGTGATGCTCAACAGCGGGCGGTTCGACGGCCAGGGCGGCAACGCGATGACCGGAATGGAAATGTGGCGTCCCGCTTTCGACTCCAATCCGAATATCATGCACAACCCGACACAGGCCGCCAAGAAGGAACTGGGCATCACCTGGAAGCCCGGACAGCTTTCCATGCATCCGGGACAGAAGGGCGAATACGCCGCACTGCGCTGGACCTGCCCCGCCGGCGGTGCTTACTCCGTGACGGGTGCTTTTTCGAGCGTCGCCGAGCATGCAACCACCGATGTGCATGTTCTTCTCAACGGCCAAGCGCTGCACTCCGGGTTCATCAACATCAACAATGCCGGCGCCGGAAGCCCCTTCGACCTGCGCATTGATGCCAAGGCGGGCGACACGCTCGACTGGGCGGTTGGATACGGAAACGGCGACTATGGCGCCGACTCCACCGGACTTTCCGTCCAGGTGATTGCCGCAGACGGCAAAACGGACGACCCCTCCGCCGCCTTCTCAACAGAACACAATCCAAACGGCCCGTGGGGATACGGATATCTTGCGCCCGCCGCGGCCCCGGACAGCGCCGCGTTCAAACCCTTCGACGTGGGATACACCCACAAGTCTGTCGGAACCCTCAGCAATCCCGGTTCTTCCGACTGGGAAGACGTGCTCAACGACCAGCACCCCTACCAGCGCACGCCGCACACAGCCAGCGTGATTCATTTCCTGCGCACCGTTGATGGCGGAAAGAATCCCGTGTTCATCTCGGAATACGGCGTCGGGAGCGGCGTGGACCTCTGGCGTGTCACCCGGCACTACGAACAGCTCGGCAAGGAAGGCGTCGAGGACGCGCAATTCTACCGCAGCCAGTTGGACCGTTTTCTCGCCGATTGGAACCGCTGGAAGATGGATGAATGCTTCGCCAGCCCGCAGGATTTCTTTGGCGGCAGCGTCGGGAAAATGGCGCGGGAACGGCTGCTGGGCCTGAACGCCATCCGGGCCAATCCCAACATGGCGGGCCACAGCCTCACCGGAACAGTGGATCAGGGCATGAGCGGCGAGGGTCTGTTTACCACCTTCCGCGAGTTGAAACCGGGGACCACCGACGCGCTCTTTGAGGCGCTGGCCCCGCTGCGCATGTGCCTGTTTTCCGAACCCCAGAACATCTACCGGGGCGGGCGCGTCCGCCTTGAAGCCGTGCTCGCCAATGAAGACGTCCTTGCGCCCGGCGAATATCCCGTGCGCATTCTTGTGATAGGCCCCGGAACGACCCGCGCCCTGGACAAGGTCATCACCGTGACCGTTCCCGCCGCGGACGGAAAGGCCGAACCACCCTTCGCCCTGCCCGCCTTTGACGGGGAGATCACCGTGGACGGTCCCGCGGGAGACTACCGTTTTCTGGCGCAAATGGAAAAGGGCGGCGCGCCCCTGGGCGGCGAAACGGCATTCTCCGTGGCCGATGCGGCGGCCATGCCGCCGGTCAGCGCCGAAGTCGTCCTGTGGGGTGAAGACGCCGGTCTGGCCGAATGGCTGGCCGGCCACGGCATCAAGACGCGGCCCTTCTCCGCCGCGGAACCGCAAACTCGGCGCGAACTGATCCTGGCATCCTCCAAACCCGCAGGCGACGGCGGCGGGGAGGCGTGGTCCGCGCTGATGCGGCGCGCGGCGCAGGGCTCGTCGGTGGTCTTCCTGTCTCCCGAGGTGTTCCGTCAGGGTGACAATGCCCTGGCACGGCTGCCGCTGAAGAACAAAGGCACGCTGGCCAGGCTGAACGGCTGGCTCTACCACAAAGACGAATGGGCCAAACAGCATCCCGTGTTCGACGGCCTCCAGTGCGGCGGCATGATGGACTACGGCCTCTACCGCGACGTCATTCCGGACCTCGTGTTCGAGGGAATTGAAGACCCCGCCGAAGCCATTTCCGGGGCAAACAACGTGTCCTGCGGATATGCCTCCGGACTGATGGTGGCGGCCTATCCCTTCGGCGCGGGAAAATTCCTTGTCAATTCCCTGAACATCCGCGAAACCCTCGGCACAGACCCGTCCGCTGAAAGGCTGCTTCGAAACATCCTGAATTACATGGCACGTGAAACGGGCGGGGAATTGGCAGAGCTTCCCGAAGGCATCGGGGGCCTGCTGGTCGAACTCGGATATCACTGACAGGGAGACAGACATGAACATCGTAAAAACATGCGCGCTGGCGGCGGCCCTGACGCTTCTCGCCCTTCCCAAGGCAACGAGCGCGGACGAAACCACAAGTGCCGTGGTCGTTGACTTCGCCAAACAGGCCGGAAAAGTCCGCGCGTTGCACGGCGTGAACAACGGCCCGGTCAACTGGGGCATCGGCGCCGATCTGACGAACTACCACAAGGAGGCCGGATTCCCCTCCGCACGGCTGCACGATTGCCACTACGCCGGCCAGAACGTGGTGGACATTCATTTCATCTTCCCGATCTTTGACGCCGACGTCGGTGGCG
>CAZOMH010000348.1:0-372 GCA_964580415.1 uncultured Nitrospirales bacterium | reverse complement strand
GAACAACGGCACGCAAATCACCTGGCGGCTGGGCGAGAGCATCGAATCCCGGAGCCGCCAGTATTCCAGGGGCGGGTTCTACGTGCAGCCCCCGAAAGACTTCGCGAAATGGGCAAAGATTTGCGTCAACATCATCCGGCACTACAACGACGGCTGGGCCGGCGGATTCCACTACGGCATCCGGTACTGGGAGATATGGAACGAGCCCGCCGAGAACGTCTCCGGCATGTGGCCCGGCACACAGCAGCAGTACTTCGACATGTATGAGACTGTCGCCACCGCCATCAAGGCCCATGACCCGGCCCTCAGGGTCGGCGGACCGGCGACCTGCCACATCAACCATGAAATCGTCCGGCCGTTTCTGGCGTGGTG
>CAZOMH010000347.1:0-5228 GCA_964580415.1 uncultured Nitrospirales bacterium | reverse complement strand
CGCAGTCGCGACAGCACCATCGCCAAGCCGCCGCCGGCAAAGACCGCAGACACCGCCAGCAGCCCGCTTCGCGAAAAGGACACCGTCACCCCGGCCACCACGAACAAGGCCAGCACCGCCGCGGCAATCCTGCCCGCGCGTCGCAGTCCCTTTGTGTCCGCCCATACCAGAAGAAAAGGCAGCGCCAACAGCATGGGCAGGATGGCCTGGTTATAGTCTGGGGTGGTGGCGGCGATGCGGACGAAGGCGCCCACGCGCACATCTTCTGTCAGGCGGCGTCCAAAATACTCGTGCGTTCCCGCGAGTGCCGGCGTCAGCCAGCCCGCAGCGCAGCATGCCGCATACACACCCACCAACCCGGACGACACGGCGAACACGCGCCACGCAAGGGACGCATTGCCCGGACGGCTGAACAGCGGTGCGGCCATCCCAAACAGAAGCAAGTACCAGAGGTACTTGGCTGTCAGTGTTGCAGATGCGGCCGGGGCGGCCGAGTGCCCTGCTGACTGAAAACAGGCGAGCGCGATCAATGCAATGGGCGGCCCCATTCCCCTTGGCAGAAGAATTCTCCGGGGAAATATCCCTGCCTCGCGGACCAGCCCAAACCCGAGCAAGAGTGCCGAAGCGCCCATAACCAGCGTTGGGCCGTCAAGGATGCGTTGGAAGATTTCCCAGGGCCATGCGGCAAGAAAGACAAGCGCGAACAGGAAGGCGACGGCGAAACCCATCCGTGCCGCGGCGGCGCGGCGGCGTTGCCAAAGCTGGGCGTATTCGCTGTTCATCTGCGTCCCCCGGGAGCGCGCACCGCCAAATTAACCGCCGGCCGGTGGTTTGGGCGGTTTTGGGCCGTCATCCTGTTCCGCTTCAATTTCAGCGCGCAGCGCCCGGATTGCGTCCGCCTCGCTCCCCGTCGAATCGGCTGAAACCTGGCGGAGCAAGTCGAGCGCGCGCTGTTTCTCACCGCGTGCGCGCAGCAGGCTCGCGGCACGGTAGGTGCAGCGTCCCTTGGGATCAAGCGCCTGCCCCTCGGTCCACGCCGCGAGCGCCTCGTCGGGCTTGGCCAGCTTTTCCCAGGCACAGCCGAGATAGTACTTTGCCGAGGATTGGCTGCCGCGGTTCTCTTTTGCGGCCGCAAACATGGCGTTGGCGGCATCCACCAGTTCCCCCGTGCGGCCGGTGCGGTCCAGTGCCTGGCAATACAGTTCATGCGCGGGCAAATCGTCCGGAAACGCAGCGAGGCATTCCTTCAAAACAGGAGCAGCCTCTTCGGGCCTCTTCTCGTTCAGGAGCAGTTCACCAAAACGGCGGAGCGCCCAGCGCCGCTGATCGGGGTCTTCAAACTTCATGGCCAGCGCCCTCTTGTAGGTGTCGATGGCGTTTTCCACAAGGCCCGCCTCATACATCGACCGTGCGCGCGCGGCTTCGACATCGCCCACGCGGCTGCTCATGCGCTCGGCAAAGGACTGTCCATAGAGGGCAAAAAGACATATCCCCACGGTCAGCACCACGAACGTGACCGCGGCAAGGGCCACCAGGGGCGGAAAGGCGTTTGCAAAGGGATCATCAACGGCCCCGGATGCCGGGGAATCGATTGTCTGTGTTTCGGGTTCACTCATGGCAGGACAAAAGCTCCAGCGGAATATAGGTCCAATGCAAGCATCGTACACCAAACGGCGAGGTTTGCCCAAGTTCTCCGGGGGGGGGCGCGCATGGAACCTTTTCGGGCGTGTCCGGAATTCTGGTATAGTCACAGCGCAACAACGGTCGCCCCTCCTGAAATGGCCGGCGGCATGGGAGAATGAGCACATGCGGACGTTCCCTTTGTTGATGATCCTGGCGATACTGGCCGCAGCCTGTTGCGCGGGCGCGGCGACGATGACCACGGACCCCGAAAAAGTCGTGTTTGACAGCACGAAGGGCTCGGCCATTGTCAAGGTGCTGGCAGACGGCGCGGGCGTGCCGGTCGCCCAGATACGCGGATTCCATCTCATGGTCGGCAACAGTGACTACAGCCATATGTTCCGGTTTTCCAAGTCCGACGGAACGATCACCGTTACCCCAAGCCCCACGGTGGAGGTGGGCAGTTACGATCTGCGTATCGACACGGCCCATGGGGATGCCTGGCTGAAAGTCTATGCCCCGCTGGGCGAAAACCAGACCAGCCTGCAGGCATTGGCGCAAAAACTCAACATGTCCGTTGACGAACTGAAACGCCAGGCGGGCATGTCGAAAGAAATTGGCCGGAGCGGCGTCCAGTTTACCCTGCCCCCGGTATATACCGTCGGCCGGACCCTGACGATGGACATGGGCACCGCCGCCGATGTGAAGGCGCGGTGGCAGGTGGACGGCGAGACAGTCGCCGAAGGGCCGGGTGCGGGAAATCTGGCGTACCTGTTTAAGGAGGCCGGTCCCCACCTCTTCACCTATACGGAATTCAGCGGCGATACAGTGTCGGCGCAGGTGTCGGCCGTCGTGGAGGGCGCGGAGAAACCGGCCAGCGATGTGAGCGTTGAAGCGGGCACGACGTTGACGCTGGAAGCGCTGCCGGGATACGGGCAACACACCTGGACCATGGACGGTCAACCGGCGGGAACAGCCGCAAAGCTCATACTCAAACGCGCCGCGCCCGGCGATGTGCTGGTGACAGTCCTTTCCGAAAAGCCCGCGGCGGGCCGTCCCGGGGAGTTTGACAAGACGGTTTACCGTGTCAGGGTGACACCGAAGCAGAAGTAGGCGCGTCCAGGCGTTTGGGCCGGTGGATGCCGGGAACATTGCCGTCCGAAGGCGGGAAAGGCTACACTTTAAGCTCCAGCGCGGGGAAAGTTCCGGAGTGGCGGTCTTTCCAGAACTGAACGGTCCCGTGCAAAAGGAGCTTGCGGTGAATGTGAAGGTTGTCGGCAATGTTGCGGTGCGGCTGGTGATTCTGGCCGTTGGGTTTGGCGCGGCCTACGGGATTCTCTACGCGGCGGGCAAGTTCCTCGTGCCGCTGACGGACGGCGCGGACAAGGCCATTCTTGCCTTCGTCAACCCCGACAGCTACCTCCCGGGCTTTGACGAGCTGTTTCGCGCCATCAACGACTATACCACGGCGCTCATCCTGCCCCCGTTCATCTGCTGGATGGTTTGCTATGCGCTGTACAGCCTGGAAGCGCGGCAGAAACTCATTGTCTACGCCGTTTCCGCCGTTGTGTTGCTGCTGCTCATGGATTGGGCCCACAAGAAATTCGGTGCCGAGGCGACTTCCACCATCAGGGTGGTGGCCGTGAGCCTGCTGGCGGTGCCGCTGCTGGGATTTCTGCCGCGGGGAAAAGCCGTGTTATCCTTTGTGTTTGCGGTCGTTGCGGTGGTGCTGTTCGCGGTTATGTGGAAAAGCTGGGCCAACAAGACCTACGTTGGCGCCAACGTGCTGCTGGTTGTCATGTTCGTCGCGTCGTACGGCACCTTCATATGGCTGTTTCACACGATGGAGGACGACACCATGCGCCGCTTTTCCCGGGTATTCTGGATGGTGCTGCTGTCGGGGATATTGGTTGATTTTGGTGTGACCCAGCCGATTAAGGAAGTGATCAAACGGCCCCGCCCGTTTAACGAGGCCAACAAGCCGTGGAACGAATCTGTCCGGCCGATTCCCGACGAGATACTCAAGGGCAACAACTCCTTTCCATCCGGCCATACCTCGGGCGCTTTCGCCCTGCTGACACCGCTCATCTGGTTCACGCGGGACCGCAGGGTCCGCGCCGGTCTGTTTCTTTGGGCCACGCTTCAGGGTGTCGGCCGTGTCTACACCGCGGCGCATTTTCCCTTCTGCGTGCTCATGGGCGGCCTGCTCGGGTTTGGGTTGGGCACGCTGATCTTCTTTACGTTCTGGGGGCCGTCCCTATGGCCCGAGAACGAAAAGATGGCGGCAGCCTGACGGCCCCCCCCCCGGCGGGCGCGGGCAGTTCCTCCGAAGCCAGACCCGCGCATTCGGGCGCTTTTGCGCGCTATGCCCTCAGCAATAACACGAGATCGTTTGACCGTTCCGCGTCGTAAGGCGTTCCGTCAAATGCGCCGTGTGCCGACTCCAGTGAAAGCCCCGCGGCGCGCGCCGCACCATGCAGGTTTTCCAGTGACCAATGACGCAGCATCATGGTCTCGGTGGTGACCTCCTCCGTCCTGCCGGCATATGTAACCGTGTATTCAAGCCGCAGCGTGGTGCGGTCGCCGCAGGGGACAAGGGTCTTGCGTGCCAGCACTTCACCTCCGTCGAACGTTGCGGTTTCCTCGCGTTGCCGGGGTTCGCGCAGCGCGGGATTGGCATAGTTGAGCACTTGCAGGACAAAGCACCCGTCCGGGGCGAGCACGGCGGCGGTGTTTTGAAAGCATGCCTGCATGTCATCGGTTTCCGGCAGCAGCGACAGCGAATTGCCCAGGCACAGCGCAAGGCCGAAAGGGCCGGAAGGGGGGCGGCGCATGTCCGCCACCTGATAGGCAATACGCGGATGGGGCCGCGCGGCCCGTGCCCGGTCGATCATCTCGGGACTGAGGTCGCAGGCGGTGACGTCCGCGCCATGCTCCGCGAAGAAGAGCGCGTGGATGCCCGTGCCGCAGGCCAAATCCAGCACACGCCGTAGCGGCGCGCCGGACAGGGCGTCCAGCAGGAAAGGGCCTTCCCGGGCAAGACGTTTTTCGCCGCCCGACAGTGCGTCATACCAAGGCGCCCCGCCGCGAAAGGCATGGTCGGTCATGTATGGTTTCCTTGCCTTGAGTTCAGGAACAAGGGAGTTATGGGAGACATGGGAATTATGGGACTCATGGGAACCTGTGGGGAGTTGCAGGGGTTAGGTGCAGGTTTCTGTTGAGAAATGTGGATTGCCAGAGGAGGCTGGGCGCCAGTTCCCGAAGACCGGCTTTCACCAACCATCTCCAGTTCTCCGCGCAAGCCCTTTCCCATTCCTCCCATTCTTCCCATATGTCTCATCCTATTCCTGCCAAAAGGATGGGCGGCGACATGCACAGATACCGCCGCCCGCAAGCCCACAGCGTGTCAGCCGAGCATGGCGGCAAGGTCCGCCTCGGGCGTGCTGATGGGGGTCAGGCCGAAGTTCTGCACCAGCACATCGAGCACGTTCGGTCCGATGAAGGCCGGGAGCGACGGTCCGATGCGCATGTTCTTGATGCCCAGGTGCAGCAGTGTCAGCAGAATGACCACCGCCTTCTGCTCGTACCAGCTCAGCACGAAGGACAGC
>CAZOMH010000346.1:0-5234 GCA_964580415.1 uncultured Nitrospirales bacterium | reverse complement strand
TCCTAAGAACGCTTCTTGGAAGCGCACTGACGCTCTATATGATGGTCATTCTGCTGCGATGGACAGCACCCTGGCTTGAATTTGACCTGCGCGCGCAGCGTTGGCGGTGGATTTTGCAGGCTACCGATCCCTTGCTAAACTGGATTCGGAAGATGCTCCCGCCGATGGGAGGCACTTTTGACTGGGCGCCCGCCGCGGCCCTCTTTGGCCTGTGGGTCATCCGCGTCTCCTGCGTCGGCTACTGAATGCGTTTCTGTAAGGAGGGGAACGGAAAAGGGGGAGAGCGTGTTGATTACACGGATAGATGTTGCGACAACGAGGTATGCCATGCGAAACAGTCTGATTTGTCTGATGTTGACGGTGACAGCCCTGTGCTGGCCGTTGCATCAAGCCGCCGCCCAGTCTGAAGCCGAAAAGGCGCGGGTGGAAAGCCTGCTTGGCGACGAGGCGGCTGCCGCGGGAAAGATACGGGCCTATGACCGGCTGCACCAGGCACTGGCCGACATGGCGGGCAAGCGGGCCGGTCTGTTCGGCAAAGAGGGCAACAAGGAAGGGTCCAAGAAAGAGATCGAACGCGCTAACGCCGAGCTCCTGTTGGCGCGTCAGGCGTACGAAAGCGCCCTGCAGCGCTACCCGGGCCAGGCGGTCCTCCACAATTATTACGGGGAACTGCTCTTTGACCGCTTTGATGAACAGGAAAAGGGTGTTGCCGAATGGCGAAAGGCCATTGAACTGGACCCGCGGCAAAGCCGCGCCTTCAACAATCTGGGCATCTATCTCTGCCATCAGGGCCAGTACGTGGACGGGCTTGACAACCTGGACAAGGCGCTGCTGCTGGAGCCCGAGAATCCGGACTACCTCTATAATATCGCACAGATTTACCTGGCGCACTGGGCAAAAATAATGAGCATAAAGAAATGGACGGCCGACGAGCTCTTCAAGGCCGCCATGAAGGCTTCAGAAGCCTCTGCCAGGTTTGCCCCGACGGAATATGACCTCGTGTCCGACTATGCCCTGAACTTCTTTGTTGCCGAACAACTCGGCGTTACGCCCGACTGGGAGGCCGCGGCCAGTGCATGGGGGGCCGCAAGAAAACTTGCCCGCAATCCGGAAGAGGAATTCAACACATGGCTCAATGAGGGCCGGGTGTGGTACAGGGCGGACAAACCGGACAAGACGGAAAAGTGCTGCGACGAAGCCCTTAAAATACGGCCCGGGAGCATGGTCGCCGAGGAACTGAAAAACATCGCCCGCGAACCCAAAACAACCCGGAAGAGTCCCGCGAAATGATCCCCGGTGCGTCAATGCTGAAAGCGGTTTCATGAAGATTGACTGGAAAGACTGGCTCATCGGCAGGCGTGCCGGGTACATGGCAATTGCGCTGCTTGCCATTGCCGGTGCCTATGCGTTCGGCGCGCGCGGTGTGCGCTTCTTCATGGTGCCCAGCAGTTCCATGGAACCCACCCTGCTCCCCGGTGACATGATTGTAACCCTGAGCGAACCGGCCTATCACCGGGGCGACATTGTCGTGCTCCGCGAGGACGGGGAATATCTGGTAAAACGGATCACGGGCCTGTCCGGCGACGCAGTGGGTGTGATCGACGGGGCGCTCCTGATCAACGGCAGGTACGCCTCCGAGCCCTACATTCGCGAGCCGATGCGCTACACCATCGAGGACCCCATTCGCGTGCCCGAGGGCCGGTTCGTGTTCATGGGCGACAACAGGAACGACAGCGACGACAGCAGCGTAAATCATGGCGCGCCCGGCGGACCGGGCTGGCACGAACTGGGGTGGACGAAAGATATTGTGGGACGTGTGGTTTTCCTGTATTACCCCTACAGCCGTTGGGGGGCGGTCCGCTCCTACCCGCTGGTCAACATCGACGGAGAATAGTCTCCGCAGCGTGCTTTCCGGTACAATACGCCCAAACGCAGCCCCCAAAATGTGGAATGTCATGAACGGTTCATATTCAAATCAGCGGTTCAATCTCGGCGCCTTTGCCCCCAATATCACATGGGCCGTGCGCTGGATCATTCTTCTCAATGCCGCGGTATTTGCCGTGCAACTGGTGCTTGCCCCGGTCGAGGTGGCCACCGGCGGTGCGGACCGCGTCGTGGAAACCTTCGGCTTCAGCGTCGTGTCGCTCTTTCACGGCATGCTTTGGCAGCCCGTCAGCTACCAGTTCCTCCACCTCGGCCTGATGCACCTGTTCATGAACATGCTTTGGCTCTTCTTCTTCGGACCCGACGTGGAACGCCTCCTTGGCAGCCGGCAGTTCATCTACTTCTACCTCGCCTGCGGCGCGCTCGCGGCCGTGGCAATGTTTCTGCCGCTTGCCGCGCTGGGATTTGCGCCCACCATGTGCGGCGCAAGCGGTTCCGTCATGGCCGTTCTTGTCGCCTTTGCCATGATTGATCCCAAGCGCCAGTTCTTCCTGTTCCCCCTGCCAATGCCCATCAGTGCCGCCGGGATGGTGGTGGTTGTCCTGGTCATGAATGTTGTGGCGGGCATGAACGGCAACAGGGCCCAAATGATCATTCATCTTGGCGGCATGGCCGCGGGCTACGCGCTCATGAAAGCCATTCCCTTTTACCACAGGTGGCGCCGCGAACAGGCCCGGGAGCGTCTGAGACAGGCGAATGAAGGCGGCAATCCGGACAAGGTGGGCGAGGCCGTGGATAATATCTTCAAGTTTAAGGACCGCAGGTAGCGCCGTGTCTGAATACTCCGCCGCGCGCATCAGAGTTGAGTGACCCTTATGTTGTCGTTTCAGCACATCATGATACTGTTCGGCGTCATTTTCATGCTTACGGGAACCGGACTATGGCCCGTGATCAGGCGCGTACTTGGCCGCTGGGTATCCGAGGCGGTGCTCGGCCGGTCGCAAGCCGCATCGCCGCCCCCGTCCCGGGTCGACATGGAACTCTGTTACCGCCTCCTCGGACTCTCCCCCTCCGCCACTTGGGACGAAATACAGACTGCCTACCGGCGCAAGGCCAAGGTGCATCATCCCGACCATGGCGGAGACCCTGACGCCATGCGCGCCCTCAACGAAGCCTACCAGACCCTCAAACGCATGAAAAGAGTCTAGCGTCCGGCACTACCCATTCCTCCCATCTGCCTGTCCCCGCAGCCCGCCTCACGTCCCCGGCGCATACCGGTTTCCGCCCGCAAAACTGAACTCCAGACCGGGCACAATGTGCTTCTGTTTCGTTTCAAGGTGGAACCCGATGAACTCCGCCCGGCGTCCCTTTCGCGGCGGCCATGCGGGTGCCGGAATGCCCAACAATTCCAGCGGATTCTTCGACGCGCAGTCAAAGGCCTCCCCCAGTGTCAGATCCGCGGCCAGCCAGGCGTTGATGACCCCGTCAAGCAGCAGTGTCGCGCTGCCGGCCAGCAGTTCCGTACCCGACAGACACACCTTCCGGTCCTTGCGCGATTCCACCTCCGCGCCAAACAACAGATACTTGCCCGGTTTCAACCCCGCAATACATACTGCGTCGGACACCAGAACGCACCGTTCCGGACCCTTGGCCCACATCATTGCTTTCAGCGCTTCCGCCGGAAGGTGGTGCATATCGGCAATAAAGGATGCGTACAACTGGTCATTGGCAAGTTGCGGCCAGAGAGGGTTGTTGTGCCGGCGAATGGTGGTGGCCAGGCCGTTGCCCAGATGCGTCGACAACCGCGCGCCCGCCGCGACCGCCTGCGCCACCTGTGCCGCGTCGGCGGCATGGTGGCCCAGCGCCGCCAAAATGTTCTGTTTCGCGAGGCTGCGGATAACGCTTGTAGCGCCGGGAATTTCCGGGGCCAGCGTCACGCAGGCGACCCGTCCGTTCGCCGCCTTGATGAGCCGTTTCATAACGGTGATGGACGGTTCCAGCACATGTTCCCGCGCATGCGCTCCGCGCGGACCGTCCAGGGGGGAAATGAATGGTCCCTCAAAATGAACGCCCGGTATGGCCCGCTCCGTCGCGGGATCCGCCGCCAGTGCCTCTACGATGCGCCATGCCCGGCGTTCCATTGAATCCACAGCCGCAGTCACCAGCGTGGGCACCCACCGCGCCACGCCCTGCGCGGCCAGTTTGCGGTTGAGTTCCACCACCTCGTCCAGGACAAGGTCATCGCGCTGCAGGTCGATGCCGAATCCGCCGTTAATCTGCATGTCCGTCAGCGCGGGCGCAAGCAGCGTCTCGCCCGATCCCAAATCGGGCCTGCCGAGCGCCTTGCCGATACTGACGTCGCGTATCACGCCGTCATGCACCAGCACGTCCGCAACCCGTCCCGAATCCAGCAATTGCCCGCGCACCAGTAATTTAGAATCGTCTGTTTTCTTCATGGTTTCCTGCCGATGTGTGGGGGATTTGGTCCCGGTGGCCGTCCCCAAACCTGTGCAACAGCTGTGCCCGGCCGATCATCCGCAACAAGGCACAGTGTAATACACGCCCCGTCCTCTTTTCCCCCTTTCTGTCCCCCTCGTCCTTGAGGGGGGGGGCTTGTCCCGCCGAAGCCATAAGGCGAAGGCGGATGCTGCGAAGCGGCGGGGGGTGTGGATCGCCGCTCCAAAGCCCAACCGCGACTTTTGTCCCCCTTATCTTCAAAGAGAAAGCGCCGGAAAATCCGCATGGGATATTCCGGCGCCGTTTCAAATTCCCGCTTGTGAATTCCGGGTTCGCTGACGCGGCCACGCCGCGTTACTTCGCCTTCCCCTGGTTCGCCACCGCTTCCGCCGCCTTGCGCGCCGCTTCCGGGTCGCCCAGATAACGGTTCGAAACCGGCTTCAGATTCTCATCCAATTCGTACATCAGCGGAATGCCCGTCGGGATGTTCAGGTTGATGATGTCCGCGTCGGAGATGCCGTCGAGGTACTTTACCAGCGCGCGCAGGCTGTTGCCATGCGCCACAATCAGCACCCGCTTTCCGGCCTTCACCTGCGGTGCAATCACATCCTCCCAATACGGTACAAAGCGCGCTATCGTGTCCTTCAGGTGCTCCGTCAGCGGAAGTTCGCCCTTCGACAAACCGGCGTAGCGGCGATCATGGCCGGGGAAGCGCTCATCATCCTCGGTGAGCGGGGGAGGGGCGATGTCAAAGGCGCGGCGCCAAATCTTCACCTGATCCTCGCCGTACTGTGCGGCGGTTTCGGCCTTGTTCATCCCCTGAAGGGCGCCGTAATGCCGCTCGTTCAGCCGCCAGTTCCGTACCACCGGCACCCACATCTGGTCCAGTTCGT
>CAZOMH010000345.1:0-5245 GCA_964580415.1 uncultured Nitrospirales bacterium | reverse complement strand
CACCGCCGCCTACGGTTTTCGCGCATCCGTCGCCGCCGCGAAGGATGCCTCCGCGCCCCGCGCCATGCGGCTCCTTCGCGTGCCCGGGGAGCCGGAGGGGGCTACGGCCCTCTTTCTTGCCCGTTCCTTCGGCTACGGGCGCATCGCCCTGCTCGCCTCCGATGCGCCGCTCAGATCGGGAACTTCAGAAGCCTTTGCCCGGGAATTGTTCATTTGGCTGGCGGGTGCCGGTATCAATGCCCAGGACATGGATCGCGACGGGCTTACCGACGACATCGAGGATGCCGACGGCAACGGGGTGCGCGATCCCGGAGAAACGGACTGGCTTCGGGCCGACACAGACGGGGACGGCATTCCGGATGGCCTGGAGGACTGGAACCGCAACGGCGTGGTCGATCCCGGCGAAACCGACCCCCGCAATCCCGACACAGACGGGGACGGGGTCTGGGACGGCGCGGACCCCAGTCCCGCACCTGTCTTTGACGCACCCCGGATCGCCGGTCTCGTGCCCTATTCTGGCCCGGCCGAAGGGGGAGGGATCGTGCTGGTGCGCGGAGAGGGGCTGTTGCCCGGTGCCGGGTACCGTTTTGGGGAACAACCGGCGGAATGTATCGCCCCCGGTGACGGATCACGCGCGCTCGTGCGCGTACCCGAACTGCCCGGCGACGGCGGCGGCACCGTTTCCGTGTCGGTCATTCTGCCCGGACGCGGGATGCGCGCCGAACTGCCCGGCGGCTACCAGTATGAGCCCCGGAGTCGGGCCGCGGTCGTGCTGGTGCCCATGGAACCGGCGGCCTCCGACGGGAAAACCGTCCACGGCCGCATGCGCATCGTGCTTTCCGTGTCGCCCCCCGGCATATTCGCCAATGTCACCGTCTTTGCCGATGCGCCGCCGGTGCCCGGATTCGCATGGCAGGTTTCTCCTGCCGGGAATACCGCATTGCACGTTGCCGTCAACGGTGAAGGCACCGTCAGCGTTGTCGGCGATGCGCGGCCCAACGGTGCCGACGGGGTCGTGCTTGCCAACCTCGCGTGGACCTGCCCCCGCCAGGAGGGGCGCACCGTGGACTTTCCGGCACCCCGTGTTCAGGTGAAGACCATCGCGGGGGGGCGGCTGTTGGAGAATTCAACCGGAATTTCACTCCCTATTCCCTAGCCGTCCCGGGCCGCAACTCGGCCGGAAAATTCCGTCCTCTCCACTATGCGAAAAGTGGTATAATCAACGTGAGCCCGAAGAGGGCATTCTAATTCATTTTTATCATCGGTTCATATGTCTATTACTGTCACGGATTTATAAGGTTTTCAGCGATGGAGAATCATCACCATCACCATAGGCACAGGCATGTCAAAAAACGGCATATAGCGGGCATGGTGGGAACGATTGCGGCCATTGTGGGCGCATGTTTGCTGGCGTTTGGATTCTTCAAGGTGGTCAAGCCCAAAGAAGAACCCAAGCAGCCCAACAAAGTCATCATTGACAGCGCGCCGGAGCAGGGTGCCTTGGTTTTGGTCGGGGGGCTGGACCGGGGGCCGACCCCCGTCACGGTGGAAGGACTGGAACCCGGACCCTATGAGGTGGTGCTCAAACGCGACCGGTACAAACGCACCATAGAAAACATCACGGTCAAAGGAGACCCCCAAGAACGCTTCACCGTCAAGATGGAACCGCTGGTCGGTTATCTGAGCCTTGAGTCTGTACCCACCGGCGCCGACGTCTATGTTGACGGGGAGAAGGCGGGCACTACCCCCTTGGCGAACCGCCCCCTCCAGGTGGGCGACCATGCCTATGAACTGCGTCTGGAAAACTACTATCCCATATCAGCCACATTCACGGTCGAGGACAATTTCAAGCACGAGTTCAAACACGAGTTCAAGGCCATGGAGGCGGAACTAAACGTTTTCTCCCGCCCCACCGGCGCACAAGTGTGGCTTGATAACATGATCCAGTCCCAGACGACCCCGGCCAAGTTCAAGCTCAAGCCGGGCACCTACCTGGTTACCGTGTACACACCCAATTTCATCGAGCAGGAACAGATAGTCACCCTCGAAACAAACGAAACCGAGACGGTGCAGCTCAAGATGGACCCGGGTGCCGTTCCCCAGGGCATGGTGCTGGTGCCGGGCGGCGAATTCGCCATGGGCAACGACGACCGCGCGCCCGACGAGCGACCGCGCCGTATGGTCAACGTGAAGGCGTTCTACATGGACAAATTCGAGGTGACCAACCAGGAGTTCAAGAAAGTCTTCCCCGACCACGAATTCAACGATGGAGAGGAGAGCTTTCCCGCCGCTGATGTAAGCTGGACCGAGGCTATGAAGTATGCGCAAACCGTCGGAAAACGCCTGCCCACGGAGGCCGAATGGGAAAAGGCCGCCCGGGGCACGGACGCCCGCGAGTATCCATGGGGGGCCGATTGGGCGGCCAATCTGGCCAACACAAAAGAGCGCGACGTTAACCGCCCCATTCGTGTCGGCGAACTCTTCAACGGCACTGCCGCCTGCAAAAGCGTGGACATGGCCGGAAATGTCTATGAATGGGTGCAGGACTGGTACGAGGCCTATCCCGGCAATCCCGTGGTGACCAAGGACTATGGCCAGATATTCCGCGTGCTCCGCGGCGGATCATTCATGACCGGAAAGTTCGAGGCCCGCTGCGCCGCACGCCATTTCGACCGCATGGACGCATCCAGGAAGGATTACGGGCTGCGCTGCGCCATGGACGCGCCGGCGAAGTAATTCGGCCCCGCCTGTCGTATCTTGGCGAGGCAAAGAATCTTCCCATGCGGGGGGCTTGCGCCCCCGGCAGGCAGTCGCTACAATCCGTCCATCGGTGCCGCCACGGCACCGCACCGAAAGGAGTGCCCCCATCCATGGCGTTTGTGGTCTGCGAACCCTGCATCAAATGCAAATACACCGAATGCGTCGGGGTCTGCCCGGTCACCTGCTTTCACGAGGGCGAGACCATGCTCGTTATCGACCCGGACGAATGCATCGAATGCGGCGTCTGCGTCAACGAGTGCCCTGTCCACGCCGTCTATTCCGATGACGAAGTGCCTGCCAAATGGCACGAATACATTGAACTCAACGCGCGCTACGCCCGCGAATGGCCGGTCATTGAGGAGAGCCGCGACCCGCTCGACACCGCCGTGGAATTCCGCGACATAAAGGACAAACGCGCCGACTTTTCACCCAATCCGGCCGAACCCACCTGACCCCCCGTACCGCAGGCGTCCCGCCTGCCTGCGTCGTACCGCCAGCGTCCCGCGGGCCCTGCCCGTACCGCAGGCGTCCCGCCTGCCACACCGTCCCCTCCTTTCCCGCAAGGCGGCCATAACTGCCCGGTCCGCAATGGAATACGTCACGAATTCGCCCCTCCCGGCGGGTAGGTGTACCTGCCGTATTCCCCTCATGTCACGCTGCACACCCGTGCCCCGCACCCGCAAACTGTAAGATTTTGCGCCCACGGTTGTATCTACTGAAGGGTAGGCGTGTGTCGGTGTGCAACGCGACGCCGGTTAGGTTGAAAGGAGATGGCATGAATGAGTCTCATGACACGGGCCAGGCGGGTGTCCTTCCCGGCCCGGCGGCCCCCGTGAGATATACGCGCGTGTACGGGCGGCTGCTTATGGCTCTCTTATGGACACTGTTTGGCGCACTGGCGATTCTCTGCGTCTCACCCGCGCGGATTCTGGCCCCGGAATGGACCCGGCTCTTGCGCCTGCGAATGGCCCGCACATGGGTGCGGGGCGTGCCGCGGATTATCGGAACGCGAATTGTCGTGAAGGGCCGGGTTCCCCAAACCCCCTTCTATCTGGTCGGAAACCACGTTTGTTGGATTGATTTCTTTGTGACCCAGACCATCATGGACGCCGTGGTCGTCTCGGACAAACTCGTGGGTTCCCTTCCTGTGCTGGGCACCATTATGAGGGCCTTGGGCATTATTGAGATCGGCCGCTCACGGGACGAGGTGCTTGCGGTCAACCAAAAGATTGAGGCGGCCATGCGGGACGGCCAAAACATCGTCATGGCCCCCGAGGCGACCGTGTCGCTTGGACGCGCGGTATACCCCTTCCACTCCCCGCTGCTGGAACCCGCCGTCCGCCTGGAACGTCCGGTGTACTACGCAAGCCTGACGGTGCGCACGCCGGAAGGATATCCACCCGCATCCCACTGCGTGGTGCTGCCCGATCCCGAACACCCCCTGCCCGACGCGGTTGCCGACGCGGACAGGCGCACATGGGGCGCACACCAGGGGTTCCTGGGCTACGCCACCGCGCTGCTCGGCCTGCCCTGGCACGAATTCACCGTGCATTTCGGGGATGAACCGATTGCCGGAACAAACCGCAAGGCACTCGCCAGGGAGTTGCAGGCGGCCGTGGAAGACATCTTCGTCCCGGTCAAGTAAAGACACCGGTCGGCCACCCGAATAGCGCGCCGGAAAGCGGGACCCAAACACGAACGGTATTGCCGGGAATTCTAAATGCGGCGGTCGTGCCGCGGTCTTTCTTCGCCGGGGCCATCCCCGGCCCAGTCAAGGGAAACTCGGATCAGGGCAGGTGTCCGGCGGTTGACCGGTGTCCGAACGCAAGCGCAGATCAGGATCACAACGCCCGATGTTTGGACTGCGGCGGCAGAGCGCAGCGCCGACACCGCTTTGGCTGGTTCAAATACCCGAAACGTGGGAACGCGGAAAGCCCGGGAGACGGCACTCCCGTTTCGATTGCCGCGCTATGCGCCGGTGAACCAGCGCACCAGTTCCTTGAAATCAGGGCCCCGCACGGCGGCGGTTTCACCCACCTTGGGCACCGCAAAGGGCGCATAGGTCCGGTTCTCAAACACCACCCACCGCAGCGACGGGTCCTCAAGCGGCACATCGAAACGGAAAGCAACCCGTGTCGGCCGTCCGTCCCCGGTCACTTCCTCCACACGCGCCTCCATGCCCGAGAGTTGAACCGTGTCACCCGGTTTCATGGGGTTTGCGGCCGGATCGCGGAATACCTGGCTCCAGGGCTTCGTCTGAAACGTATTGTCCATGGTGAGCACCAGCGTGCGGTCGTCCCGCCGGAAAACGTCCACCGCGTGAACGCCCGAAGACAGCGTCCGGCAATGTTTCGGCACGGTTTCCCCGTTTGCCGCCCGCATCACCGGCAGTGTCGCCCCCAACAGGTCCGCCGGTGTGTACACGATGATCAGCGTGTCCTCTTTCATCTTCGCATCGCTTGGAGCCCCCGCGTTCAGGATCGAG
>CAZOMH010000344.1:0-5246 GCA_964580415.1 uncultured Nitrospirales bacterium | reverse complement strand
TACTGGATTGGATTAGCCGGTCTGCGGCGCAGCCAAAGGACCGTCTCCGCCGCAAGGGAGAAGCCGGGCGGGGAAACTATACCTTTTGAAAACTGTCAGCACCAAACAACATCTTCCTGGCAACGAAGAATATGGCAACCAGTCCGGCAACCGGAAGCGCAATCATTGCCGCCAACCACCGTCGCCGCATCGTGGCACACATGGCGGCGTCCTGCGCCGTGTCCCGCACTTCTTCGGTTGGGACAGCCAGTGCCGCCGACTCCCGCGCGGCGGTCTGAATTTTCCGCATCCGTTCGGCATACAAGGCATCGCTGTCCCGCACGGGGAACCAGCCCGAAGCCGTTTCCCGCACCGAATATCCCTGCGCGGCCAGCGTCTTGTGCAAACGGTCCCGCCGCATGGCGTTTGCCTCGTACTTCATTTCCACTTTTGAATAGAGAATCTTATAGCTGTCCTGGGTCCGCCAGGGAACATCGGGAATCAGCTCAACTTCCTGCCGCGCGCCGACTTCGGTGCTGGGATCGTCGAGCCATTTGCCATTCACGCGCACACCGGCATAGAAAGGCTCCGAACCGCGGACGGTCACCTGAAAGGTGGGCACATTTTCCGGAACGTTGCCGGAAAAGAGCGCTTCGTTCTGCGTGCTGTAGGCAAATATGGTCAGAAGGATCAATGTCATGGACAAGATTATACGTGCTTTGCCAGTTGACGGCAAGGGGGCGGTGGGAACACAATAAGCCTCTTTGTTTTGATATGCACCAAACGCAACGGGTCAAGACGCACATCAACCATTCCTATGGAGTCATGATCATGTCCCTACGATACACTGCACATCTTTCCCTTGTGCTTGCGCTTGCAGTCCTCGGTGCGTGTACTCCCGCACGGCAACGCCAAGACAAGCCCGCCGCAAAGCCCGCCCCCGTCAATACAGCCACCGTTGCCGCTTTTCCGAAAATCACTTTTAATCATGAGACTGCGTCTTTGGGCGACATGGTCCGGACAATAGGGCAGGAAAGCGGCGGCGGAATTGTGGCCATGGCGGGCCTTGAGGAACGGTCCATTGAGGCCGTTTCCGTGCAGCATGAGCCCTATGACTCGCTGGTCAAGCAGCTCGCCAACGGGGCCGAGTGTCTGAGCGCACCCCTGGCCAACGCCTATTTCATCTACCCGGAGCAGTATCAGGCGCTGCTCGAAATCAGCCTGGAAGGGCGCTTGAATGAACACTTCACCGCCATGAATGCCAGCGTGGCCTTTGGCGCAAAGACACGCCTGTCCAACGTGTTTTCGGTCCTGAGCGAAAGTCTGGGCACGACCATAGTCCCCGATAATCTAATCGCCGACGCCGTCTGCGGCGAAATATTCATGGACAAGGCACCGCTCCAGGCCGTTCTGGAAGCCGTGTTGATGTCGGCACGTATCCCGGCGCAGGAAATTGCCGTGGATTGCACCGGGGAATACCTCTTTATTGCCTCGCTCCGGAACACGGCACCCAAGACGGTGCTCCTTTCCGATGAAAACAGCCTGTCACCGGAGCAAAAGGCCGAACTGGAGCGTGTTGTGGACGTGGTAATGCCGGAAACCGGCGAGAATCCGATTCAAGCCGCCTTCTCCGCCAAGCCAACACGCCTCAAGGACGTCCTTACGCCGTTAACGCGCCAAATGAACATTGAGGTGGCCGCGAAGAAGGTCCTCGCCGACGTGCCAATTAACCCTTGCACCATGCACAAGGTCCGGGTTCGCACCGCCATGGACCTGCTCATTCGCCAGTGGCCTGTTCCCAATTTCGGGTATGAAATGAACGGAAACCAACTGCTCATTCGAGCCCGATAGACAGACATGGGCAGCCACGCTGCCAACGTTTCTTCCCCGTCGGTCGTTGTGTTGTGACGGCGCATTTCGCTTGCCGACATGTAGGGAATAATGCCATTATAGGCGGCAAGGACGCCTTCGCGCGGAGAATTATCTTGGGACTTGACACGGGCCGGGGAATGTGTCACACTACGGCTTAGGTGAAAAGGTTTTCAGTATAACTTGGAGGACATACACATGGCGGCCAACGTGGACGACAAGGACAAAGGCAAGGCAAAGGCGCTGGATATCGCTATCGCGCAATTGGAAAAGCAGTTTGGCAGGGGCACTCTTGTGCGGCTGGGCGATGATTCGTTCAAAGACGGAGTGGAGGCCATTTCGACCGGCAGCCTTTCCTTGGACATTGCCACCGGCATTGGCGGCCTGCCCCGCGGTCGTGTGGTCGAAATCTTTGGCCCCGAATCCTCCGGCAAAACGACGCTGGCGCTGCATGTGGTGTCCAACGCCCAGCGCAGCGGCGGAATTGCCTGCTATATTGACGCCGAACATGCGTTGGACCCGACTTTTGCGGGCAAAATCGGTGTTGACATCGACAATCTGCTCGTCTCGCAGCCCGATACGGCGGAGCAGGCGCTTGAGATTTGCGAAAGTCTCGTCCGCAGCAATGCCGTCGATGTCATCGTGGTGGACTCTGTCGCCGCACTGGTGCCCAAGTCCGAAGTGGAGGGCGACATGGGCGACATGCAGATGGGCGCGCAGGCCCGCCTCATGTCACAGGCATTGCGAAAACTGACGTCCATCATCAGCCGTTCAAAAACACTGGTCATCTTTATCAACCAGATTCGTGAAAAGATCGGGGTTATGTTTGGCAGTCCTGAAACAACCACAGGCGGGCGCGCGCTGAAGTTCTACTCGAGCCTTCGACTGGACATCCGCCGGATTTCCGGTCTCAAGGACCATGAAGAAAACGTGGGCAATCGCGTGCGCGTAAAAGTAGTCAAGAACAAACTCAGCGCGCCGTTCAAACAGGCGGAGTTTGACATCCTCTTCGACGAGGGCATCAGCCGCGAAGGCGACCTCATCGATTTGGCGATTGAAGAAAAGGTCATCCTCAAGAGCGGTTCCTGGTTGTCCATGAATGGCGAGAATATCGGCCAGGGCCGCGAGAACACACGGCAGTACTTGAAAGACAACCCCGAAGTTGCTTCAGCCCTCCGCAGCCGGATTATTCAAACAAAGCAGATGGACTGGGCAGCCAAAGGGTATGGCACGACGGATGACACCCCCGCCGAAGCATAATGCCAACTTGAAGCCGACAGCAGCGACCGACCCTCCCGCGTCCCGATACGGACGCAGGTTGAGGGCCGGTCTGCTGTTGTTGCTCGTCGTCGCCGGTTTTCTTGCCGCGGGTGCCGTCGTAGTGCGCAACCGCCTTATAGACGTCCGTCAAAACCTCCTGGCAACCGCCAGCGAACGTCTCGGCGGCCATTTCACGGTCGGCGCGGTCGCCATAAACGGTCTTCGCGGGCTTGTGGCTGATTCGGTACGCCTCCACCTCGACCCCCAAAACGGCCCGTCGCTACTGCTCGACGCTCCGAAAGTCCGCATTGACCTTGATTTGGCCGACCTGCTGTCCAGGCACATTACCTTGGGGCAGATCACCCTGGACGCAGCGGTAATAGAAGTTTCCCGTCCGGCCGGGGCAAAGTGGTTTTCCCCGTCGAAAACAGACAGCAAGCCCCTTCAGATTCCCAATTTTCCTTTTCGAATCCGCGGAAACGGGTGTGCCTTCCATATCTTTAACCTCGTGAACAACGCCGACCTTCGTGTGGACAACATCGACTTTGACGTCTCCCGCCAACCGGGCGCAGCGGACCTGATCGCGCGCCTTACCGGCATGGTAAACCGGCATGAAGAGAAGAGGTTTGACGTCTTCGGCCATTTTTCGTCCCTGGATGATTTTGACCTGCGCATACAGTCAGGCGAGGTGGATTTTGCGGACGTCTGCCAATACCTTCCCTCCGCCCGCGGCTATGTCTCCGCCGGCGGGGTCACCCCCCGTCTACGGTTGGCCGGCTATCCCGGAGGCCTTGTCACCGCCGCACTGGACCTGCGCTTTTCACAGCTTGCTTTTGCGAAGCAGCCCCCATTTCTGGCCCCCTCTACGGGATCGCTGAACCTCTTTGCGCAGTATGACACCTCCAAAGAGATCATCGGCATCACGGCGGGACGCCTTGATACCGACCAGGCGGCCGGACGCATGGAGGGCACAATATCGCTGGGAGGCCCCGTCCCGGCATTTGATCTCCGCCTTGATGCGGACAAACTTCCCATCGCTCCGGCTCTCGCGCAGTATTTGCCCGAAGCCACCGAAGCGTACGGTGATCTTTCCGCTGAATTGGGCGCACCATACCGCCTGTCCGGCACGCTTCAGGGCACCATGGCAGCCCCGTCCTTTGTCGCCCAGGCAACCGCCGCCTCCGCCAAGCTGAAGTTTGCGCCGAAGAAGTCCCTTGGCCTCCCCGGCGCCCAAGTTGAACTTGGGCCGCTGCAGGTGTCGTGGAACTCCGAAACGCGCCAGCCGAGCGGTTCTCTTGTCATTCTGAGCGGTGGTCTTTCGGAACCTTTCAAGGGAATTCAGGTCTCACGCCTGTCCTGCTCCGCGCTGCTTTCCGACGGAACTCTCCGGGCAGAGCCGCTAAGCGCGGAAATCAACGGCCAGCCTTTTTTTGGCCGGTTCAGCTATGACCTGGCCAAAAAGAGTGTTGCTTTCTCGGCCAGCGGAATTCTTGCCAACCTCGAAAAGACGATCCTGCACGCGCCGGTTCCGGAATTGATGCTGGACGGAACCGCAAGTGTCCGTTGCAGCGGGACCATCTCCGAAAAACTGATTGAACTCGACGCCTCCGCGGATGTGACCCAAACCCGGGTGGGATTTGAGTGGTGGCTCCGCAAACCCATCGGCACCGGTGCCGTTATCAAGAGTCTCTCGGCAAAGATAGTTCCGCACAAGAACATGGAAATACGGGGCGAAGCAGCCATCGACGCAACCATTATCAAGGCGGACCTCAGCCACCGCTGGAACCAAACGAAATGGCAGCAGACCCATGTCCGGGTGGACGTTCCAAAACTGGACATCAACACCGCCGGAAAGTGCATGAACATTCCCTATACAGCCACGGGCACCTTCGCCACGGACGGTTTCTACGAGTGGAAACCCGCCGGAAACGGTCCGGAAAACAATATCGTCAAGTTGGGCGGCCATTTTGACAACGTGACTTTCCTTCCGAAGAACTGCCCGGTTCCGCTGGTATGCGGCAATGCCGATGTCGATGTGACTATGGACACCAGCAACGACAGCTCTCCGACGGGCAGAATCGTCGTCCATGCCGAAAATGCGCATATTCCACCCACCAGCGCGACATGGCTCCTCCCTC
>CAZOMH010000343.1:0-5253 GCA_964580415.1 uncultured Nitrospirales bacterium | reverse complement strand
TCATCATATCGCTTGCCTGACCCGTTCAACAATCCCATCAATCGGCCCTGTGCCGACAACCCTCCGCAACACGCCGCGGGCGCTATAGAAGTCGATCAGCGGAACCGTCTGCTCCTGATATACCGCCAACCGGTTCCTCACGGTGGCCAGATTGTCATCCTTGCGGACGATCAGCCCAGTGCCACACCCGTCGCAAACACCTTCCTTGCGCGGAGGAATATTCGTGACATGATACCCGGCCCCGCACGCAGGGCAAACGCGACGCCCTGTGATCCGGCCCACCAAAACCTCATCCGGCACTTCCAACAGAACCGCCGAAGTCAGTTCCGCCCCGTGCTGCGCAATCATCTCATCCAGAAGCCCGGCCTGCGCCACCGTGCGCGGGAATCCGTCCAACAACAGCGCACGCGTGCCGCTGACTCTCTCTATCAGTTCCCCGATCATCCGCGCGATGATGACATCGGGCACCAGCTCGCCCCGCTTCATGTAACCCTCAACCTCGATGCCCGCCGCCGTCTGGCATTTCACGGCATCGCGCAGCAGGTCGCCGCTGGACACATGCCTCAGCGTACTGTCTGCCGCAACCAAACGCCCCGCGACAGTCCCTTTCCCGGAACCCGGAGCACCAAAAAGAACGATAATTTTCATCGGGAGTTATTAAAAATACCAAACGCCCCCCTTCAGCGCAACCGTGAAAATTTCGTTTTGAGCGTTTTACAGGGGGAAAGCCCGACAGGTAAAAGCTTGAGTATTGACGCGGATGGCGGTTTGGGTCACACTTATAGCCATTAAATACGTGCGGAAATGGGCTTCTGCCCGCGGAGGAATTTTTGGCATGAACCGTAAGGAGAAGGGGGTTCTAATCGGGGGTGTGCTGGCATGTCTTGTCTGCGGCGCGGGGCTGGAACGGTTAAGGCTGGCCGTCACAGCGGCAAACCCGGTTGCCGTTGAACCGCTGCCCAAGGCTGAGCGCGTTCCCAAGCGGGAGCCCCCTCCGAGAACGGTCATCGTCAAGGATGAAACTGCTATGCGTACCGTCGAGGCACTACGCATGCGTGTGGCCGAACTGGAGAAGGGGTTGGCTGACCGTGAGTCCGAACTTGAACAACTCACCAGGAAACGTCAGGCCGAGGCCGCCTCTCCGCAGATGCCGGGACGCGGTGATTTCCGGCGCCGTATGGAACAGTTTAAAAAAGAGAATCCCGAACGCTACGCCGAGATGGAAAAACAGCGCGAGGAGATGCGGCAGCGTATGGAACGGGACAAAGAGAACCGCGCAAACTTCCTGGCCTCGGTGAACACCCAGAGCATGAACGAAAACCAGAAGGCCAATCACGAAAAACTGCTCGAAACCCTCGCAAAAGTCGAAGAGTTGCGGGCGCAGCGGGAACAGGCCAACGCCGAACCCGGTTCGGCCGCCGACACCGAATTTCATCAGGCTATGGGGCAGACGATGATGGAACTGGGCGCACTGTACGAACAAGAGCGCATGTGCCTGCTGGAGCAGGCGGCGTTTGCGGCCGGGTACGAGGGAAATGACGCCGCCACGTTCGTCGACTATATCCAGGAAGCTGTCCAGAGCACCACAATGCCATGGGGGCCAGGCGGTCACGGCGGTGGCCGCCCCCCTAGAATGCCGTGAAGGGTTAAGGCAACAGATGGTCTGTAAGGGAATGGCTCAACGGTACCGGACCGCGCGGCAGTGCGCGCGGGGAGTGGGTTTTGTGGCACTGGTGTTCAG
Source organism: uncultured Nitrospirales bacterium (assembly GCA_964580415.1). GTDB lineage: Bacteria > Hydrogenedentota > Hydrogenedentia > Hydrogenedentales > CAITNO01 > CAITNO01. The sequence continues at coordinate 3,512 of CAZOMH010000343.1, read as the reverse complement.
CCTCACGGTGGCGGCGCTGCTGACAGCAGACGCGTACCGGTCTGGCCCGGCAGCGACGGTCCGCGCGGAAGTGCTCGGGCAGTCGCTGGCGCAGGGACGCGCCGCGCCGCAGAACGCGCAAGCGGTGGCCTTCGCGAGGGAACTGGACCTGTTGGCGCGACGCGCCTATTTCAACAGCCTCACCTTTCGGCAGGGCGGTATGGTTTTACTGGTGCTGGGGCTCTTGCTCACCGCCGGCTGTTTCGGCGCGGCCTGGCGGTTAAGCCTCAATATTCCAGATCCCCGCACGCTGGGCGGGGAGGATCCGGCGCGTTCCGACCGTCTGGCGGTGAACGCGGTGCTCGTGACGGGCATTGTTTTACTGTCGGGGGCAACGGCTCTGCAGGTCACCTATGGCCGGCGGCCCATGCACCCGGAAGACCGCGCCTTGCGTGCCCGTCTCAAGAACCCGGATTTGAAACCCGGCGAGGCGCATGTCTGCCCCTGCCGAAAAGGTACGCCGCAGGCGGCGCTGTCGGACCAGTGGCCGTTCCTGCGCGGGCCGGTGATGGCGGGGCGCGCCTCCTTTACCAATGCGCCCGTCTCGTGGAACGGTGTGACCGGGCAGAACATCGTGTGGAAGGTCGAGCCCGCGCGACGGGGCGCAAGCACACCGGTGGTGTGGGGCAACCGCCTGTTCCTCACAGCGGGGGACGCCACGGCGCGAACCGTGATGGCACACGACACCGGAACCGGCGCCTTGCTGTGGCGCGCGGATGTTCCGGACGGCGCGAAAACGGGCACGCCTTTGCCCGAGGTCGGGGAAGATACGGGCTTCGCCGCGTCGACCCCCGCGTGCGACGAGTCGCAGGTGTATGCGGTCTTCGCGACAGGCGATGTCGCGGCCCTGGACCATGCGGGCAAAATCGTTTGGCAGGTGTATCTGGGACGCCCGAAAAACACTTACGGCCACGCCTCTTCCCTCGTTTATTGCGGCGAGATGCTGATCGTGCAATGGGACCAGGAAGAACAGGCCCGAATTCTGGCGCTCGACAAAAACACGGGCAAAACTCTATGGGAGACGCCTCGCAATGTAGGGATGTCGTGGAGCACACCCGTCGTAATGCCGCTGTGCGACCGGTTTGTCCTGCTGGCGCACGCGAGCGGGCAGACGTGGGGCCTGGAACTGGCGACGGGCAAGAAACTGTGGCAGGTCGAGGCAGTCACCGGCGAGGTCGCCCCCTCCCTGGCTTGGGAAGGCGATGTGTGGCTGGCCGCCAATTGTTACTCGAAGATGGTCGCCTTCAAGCTGCCGCAGCAAGGCGGCGAGCCGCAAAAACTGTGGGAGTGGGAAGACGGCAACCTGCCGGATGTGGCGAGCCCCGTCATCGCAAACGGGCTGGTGTATCTGGCGACCGATGCAGGCGAAGTGATGTGTCACGGACTGGCGGACGGCAAGCAGGTGTGGCGCAAAGAGTTTGAGGAGGGATTCTATGCTTCACCGGTGGTGGCGGGCGACCGCATCTATCTGGTGGATCGCGTCAAAGGCGTGTTCCACGTCTTTGACACAGGGCGGGAAGGCAAGGAACTTTCAACAAACCCGATGGGCGATCCAGTCTGCGCGACGCCTGCGTTTGCCGGCGGGCGCATTTACGTGCGCGGTACGAAACATCTCTGGTGTGTGGGACCGTAGCGCCGATTACCCTATGGGATGGTGTAGTGGAGAATAGTAAACTTGCATGACAGGAGGTCTGACCATGAATTCCATTGCGCGACGAGTGTTTATTGAACGTTCTCTTGGCATTACGGCTGGCGCAGCTTTGGGATTTGGCTCATTGGCTGCACTCACCGCAGAGGGAAAAAGCGGCCGGCAGCATCCTTCGGCGGATGGTAAAATACGCAACATGCACAAGTGGGAAGACCTTCGTCCCGAGGAGTTCCTTCGCGAGCAGGAACGCGTACCCGTTGTTTATTGGGCCTGTGGCCCGATGGAAGATCACGGGCTTCAGAACGCGTGGATTTGTCGCGCGTCCAACACATTGATGCCAGTCCCATTCCTTCCCAATTGAAAGGACGAGCGCCCGCCCACCTGAAGGCTATTGAGGCGTCTTCTGTAGCCTTTGGCGAGGAGTTGATGAGTACGGCCGCTCGGCGGCTGGCAGATGAGGTGCGTAAGACATTGGACAGGGAGAATGGGTGATTGGAAATGGCCAATAGCCCTGACTTTCGAAACAACAAATCCGGCGCATAGCGAACGTCCGGTTATCGATCATCCGCAGGAATTCAGCAAACAGGGGTATGCTGCGTGCCGGGTGAACGTCCAAGAACCAAACAAGCCCGCACGTTATTCTTGCTGCACGCCGACGCGGTAAAAGCGCATGCCACTGGCTGACGGCCGGGTGTCGAGCACTTCCGTGCTCCCCGCCTCACCTAGCACGTTCGATAAGAATGGGGTGAAGAAAATCGGATAGGAGAGCGCATCGCAGCTCCCGACCCAATAGAGCTTACCCGCTACACTCTGCCAGCGGACACGGAAATCGCCCGCGCCGCCCGCTGGCGTCACCTCCTCGAGCTGCAGGAGAGAAAGACCGTTAGTCGGCACCGTCCCGGCGATCCATTCTTGCCAGTTGGACATGCCGTCGCCGTCAGAGTCCACATAGTCGGCCGAACCGTCCGTCGGCAGACCGTACTGCAAGAGCCAGCCCGACGGCACGACGCTCGATGACGGACCCGTGAACTGGTCCACCCAGCCGCAGTCCTGTCCAACGGGTTCAAGGTCCGCGCCGTCTTTCATATAGCGCCATTTGAGAACATGTGTTCCTTCCGCCAGCACAGTCTCCTTGTGTTGCCAGCCGGTCTCGCCGGTAATGCGGTCGGTCAGCACCCCGTCGACATAGAACTCCAGCCAGTCCCACTCAGCCTCGGACGACACACGCCACCAGAACGAGGCGATGCCGGGTCCGCTCACCTGCGTTTCCATCCACGACACCTCGCGATTATTGACGGCACCGCTCTGCGCAGCGTCCACGCCATCATGCGTGACCACAGCACGACCCGTCCAAGCAGCCGAACCTGCGGTCGTCCACGCGACCGTTTCATTGTCCAATGCTTGGGGCAACCCGATGATACGGTACAACACGTCAATTGGATTACTTTGGGCGTTATGCCCCACGGAACCCTGGGCATTCAGCACGACATTCGTGGCCGATTCCGATACCGTCAGATTGCCGGTCCAGACGCCATTCATGAAAGGCTCCGTCTCATTGGGCGTTATGGGCACAAGATCCCTTCGCTCGATTCTCAGGGCAGGAACGGTGTTGGTGATTGCGCCAGACGGCGTGGTTCCAGACCACGTGAGCGGATCACCAAACCCGCTGTCAGTCCGGTAATAAAGGCTCCGATTTGTTGACACGCTTGTGGACCAGCAATAGCCCGGTAACGACCAGGAGTGGTTATTGTAGCTAAAGTCCACAAGCAGATTGTCCGTCCCGTTGTAGATGAAGGGCGTTGTGAAGTCGAACTTGACCCAACCG
>CAZOMH010000342.1:0-5256 GCA_964580415.1 uncultured Nitrospirales bacterium | reverse complement strand
GAAGGTGTTCCGGGGCTTGCAAAGACCACGGCGGTGAACACATTGGCGCGGGCCATGGACTGCCAGTTCAAGCGGATTCAGTTCACGCCCGACCTGCTGCCGGCAGACCTTATCGGAACGCTTGTCTATACGCCCAAAACGGGCGATTTTGTGATCAAGAAAGGGCCGATTTTCGGCAATATCATCCTTGCGGATGAAATCAACCGCGCCCCGGCCAAAGTGCAAAGCGCCCTGCTGGAGGCGATGCAGGAGCGGCAGGTCACCATCGGCGAGGAAACCTTCCCCCTGGAAGAACCCTTCATGGTGCTTGCCACGCAGAACCCCATCGAGCAGGAGGGCACCTACCCCCTGCCCGAGGCCCAAATGGACCGGTTCATGCTCAAGTTGAAGATAGGTTACCCCACGCGCGCCGAGGAGCGGGAAATCATGGACCGGGTGGACATGCTCCATCCGGCCAAGGTCAGTTCGGTTATTACCAAGAGGCAGATACTCAAGGCGCGGGACATTGTGAACCAGATTTATGTGGATGACAAGGCAAAGAATTACATCGTCGATCTTGTTTACGCGACACGCGAGCCGGAGGTGTTCGGTCTGCAGATGAAGCATCTTATCGAATACGGCGCATCGCCGCGCGCCACGATTTATTTGCAGCAGGCCGCCCGGGCGCTTGCGTTCCTGCAGGGCGAAGGCAATGTGTTTCCCAATGACGTGAAGCAGGTTGCCATAGACGTGCTGCGCCACCGCGTAAAGCCCACCTACGAGGCCGAGGCGGAAAACATTACGAGCGAAGACCTTATTCGCCGGATTCTTGAAACCGTTCCGGTTCCCTGACGGGTTGCCGGCTGGTGCATTACTGGAGATGTGACCCATGATCCCCCTTGAAGTCATGCGACAGATTCGCCGGATTCAAATCCGGACGAGCCGCATGGTCAACGAGTTTCTCGCCGGCCAGTACGAGAGTGTGTTCAAGGGCCAGGGCATGGAGTTCAAGGAAGTCCGCGCCTATGTGCCCGGCGATGATGTGCGCTCCATCGACTGGAACGTTACCGCGCGCACCGGCGAGCCGCACGTCAAGATCATGGCCGAGGAGCGCGAGCTCACGGTTATGCTGCTGGTGGACATGAGCGGATCGATGCGTTTTGGCAGTGAAAACAGGTTTAAGAACGAACTTGCCGCCGAGCTGTGCGCGGTGCTGGCATTCTCGGCCATCATGAACAATGACAAGGTCGGGCTGATGATTTTTACCGACAAAGTGGAGCTTATGGTGCCCCCGCAGAAGGGGCGCAAGCATGTCCTTCGGGTCATTCGCGAGGTTTTATGCTACGAACCGAAGGGTCGGGGCACGGACATTCCGGGGGCGCTTCATTACCTGAACAACGTTATACGCCGCAGGGCCGTGGTGTTCCTTGTGTCCGACTTCATGGCGGACAATTATGAAAACGCCCTGCGCCTTGCCAACAAGCGGCATGACATTATTGGAGTGGCCGTATCCGATCCGCGCGAGGGCGACCTGCCCTATGTGGGTATCGCGTCGCTGCGCGACGCCGAGACGGGCGAGGAAATCATAATCGACACGAGCAAGGGCAAAGCGCGCCGCAAATACGCCGACCTCGCCGAGGCGCGTGTTCGGGCCCGGGACGAGCGTCTCCGCAAAACGCGGGTGGATGCCATGCACGTGAGCACGGACGCGCCCTACGTCAACGAGATTCACCGTTTCTTCCGGATGCGGGAGAATCGACTGCGATGAAACAGCATGCGCGAAAGCAGTTTGGACGCTGGGTCCTGGCAGCCGTGTTGATTCAATTCAGCGCGGTCTGCCCGGCCGCTTTCGCCGGCATGCAGGCGTCGGTTGCGGCCGATTTGGATGCGCCCCTTCTCCCCTATCACCATTCCGCCACGCTATTGCTTCGCGTTGAATGTCCCAAGGGAACCACGGTGCAGTGGCCCGACCTTTCCGGCAAGATAGAAGGCATGGAAGTGCAGTCCGATCCGCCCGCAATGACGGAAAGGCCCAATGATCGTGTTCACTTCGAACGTGCATACCGCCTTGACGTGGTAAACCCCGGAAATTACCGGCTCCCCGATATTGAAGTCGCCCTTGCTTCCGGTGCTGAAACGGAGGCTTTTCCCGTGCCGCCCCTGGTATTGCAGGCACGCGAACTGACCGCCGAGGAAAAGACCGCCGCCGGGACTTTTCAGGAGAGCGCCCCCATCTCGGCCCTGAAAGAGACGAAATCATCCTCCATGGGGTGGATAATTGCCGCCGCGGCGGCGCTGGCGCTTGCGGCATTGGCCTGGCGGATATTCTGGCGCAGGAAGCCGGTTCCTGCGGTTCCGGCGAAACCCGCGTGGGACGTGGCCTTGGCCCGTCTGCAGGAGCTTCGTTTCCGGAATCTTCCGATGCAGGGGCAGACAGAACGGTATTACGTCGATCTTTCCGCGATTCTGCGCTATTATGTGGAAGACCGTTTTGGTCTTCGCGCGCCCGAACAGACCACGCCGGAGTTCCTTGATATTGCCGCCCAGAGCGGGCTGCTGACCGGGGAACAGGAGGAATTCCTGGCGCTTTTCCTGAGGCATTCGGACCGGGTCAAGTTTGCGCGGCACGAACCGTCCGTGGTGGAAATGGAGGAGCGTCTTGCCGAAGTGGAACAGTTTGTCCGGAACACCGTTTCCCGACCCGTTGAAGGCGCGGTGATGGAGGGGGCTGCATGAACGGACTTTTCGATCCCTTCCTTTTCGGCTCGCTGGCCCATCCGTGGGCGCTGGTGCTGCTCATTCCCGTGGTTTTGCTTGGGGTCTTTGAGGCATTTGCAGGCGCCCCCGGAGCGGTGACAATATCGACCGGTTCCGCCCTGGCCCGTCTCGGAGTCCGTGTTTCGCGAAGCTGGCGGGCCATTCCGGCCGCCATCCGAACCGCCGGTCTTTCGCTGTTGGTGTTGGCGCTTGCCTGCCCGCTCAACGGCTACCAGATACGCAAAGACCGTGCAGGTGTCATTGACATCATGCTGTGCGTGGATGTTTCCGGCAGCATGCAGCAGAAGGACTTTGCCGTGGACGGCGTCCCGCGTGATCGGCTGTTTGTTACCAAGCAGGCGGTCCGAAATTTCATTGACAGCCGCCGCGAGCGCCAGGAAGGCCGGTTTGGCGTCGACCGGGTCGGTCTGTTGCTGTTTTCCGGAGTGGCGTGGACCCAGTGCCCCCTTACGCTTGACTATGACATACTGGAGAAGGCGGTTGAAGACGCCCAAATAGCGCCGGAAAACAAACAGGGCACCGCGATTGGTTCGGCGCTGGGGCTGGCCGTCCGGCGTCTGAGCCAGACCGAAGCGAAATCAAAGGTCATTGTGTTGTTGTCCGACGGTCGCAACAATCGCGGCGAGTTGGACCCATTGACCGCCGCGCAGTTGGCGAAGGAGTACGGAATTCGGGTCTACACCATCGGGGCAGGGTCGCCGGAGTCAACAACGATTCCCGGAGCGCTCTTTCCGGTGCAGAGTGAAGCCATTGACGAGGACATGCTGAAGAAGGTCGCCGGGACAACCGGCGGCAGATACTACCTGGCTACGGACACGGACGCCCTGATGAGCGCTTACAAGGAAATCAACGCGCTTGAGACCACGGAAATTGACTTGGGCGACTATTATGAATTCAAAGAGGCCTTTATGCCCTACCTCATTCTGGGCGCCCTGCTGACGATTGTTTCGATTGCGGCCCGCCGGACAGTGTTTGAGGTGGTGCCATGAACATACAGTTTGCTTTCTCCGCAGAACAGGCCCCCCTCTGGTGCGCGGTTGCCCTGATTGTGCTTGCCGCCGGAATTCTCGGACTGCGATGGTCTGAGCGAAAAAGGCGCGCCCGGCTTGCTGTGCTGATAGATGCCTCCCTTGCCTCAAGACTTCTGGAGGGGTATGACGAACGCATTCGGCGTCCGCTCAGTTGGCTGGCGGCGCTGGGACTGGTCGCCCTGCTCCTGGCCTTTGCTCAGCCGCGCTGGGGCAAATCATGGGTAAACGTCGCCCGGGAAAGCCGCGATATTCTGGTCCTGCTGGACACTTCGGAGAGCATGAACGCGCAAAATCCGCTTCCCACGCGCCTGGAACGGGCACGGCAAAAGATTCAGTCGCTGCTGGACATTTGTCCCGGGGACCGTTTCGGTTTGATTGCCTTTGCCGGTGAAGCCGCCATGGAGGTGCCGCTCACGCTTGACCTGAACTACTACCGGGCCGTGCTGGATTCAATTACCACGGACACGCTCAGCGTGGAGGGAACAGACATCACGGCTGCGCTTCGCGAAGCCCGCCGCGTATTTGACGAGGACGCCAAGAAGTCCGGAGATGCCGGCCGGGCCGCGCGTATCATCATTATGGTGACCGATGGCGAGCAGACGTCCGGGGACGATGTTGCCGAGGTGGCCAATATGAAGGATTACGCGACCTTTTACGTGCTGGGCATCGGAGACCCCAAAGGGGCCTCGGTTACCTATCCAAAATGGATGCAGCGCTATGCGTCCGCCGGATTGCCGGACGACCAAAAAACGCATCTGAGCATGCTGGACGAAGAAGGACTGATGAAACTCCCCATTGATTCGGGAGGCATCTACGTTCGAATCAGACCGGATGATGCGGACGTGAGACTTATTCGGGATGAACTGGAAAAGATACAGTCACGCGCCGTTTCCGACAAAATGCGCTACAACCTTATAAACCGATACCGGTGGCCCTTGGGCGTGGCGCTGTTCTGCTTCATGGCCGAGGGGCTTTGGGTGGGGCTTATGCCCTGGATTCGCGCTTATCGGCTCCGCAGGGAGGGTCGGCGTTATGTCTAGGCTGGCAGTCGCGATCATCCTCGCACTCCTTTCCGCCGGGCATGCCGGTGCCGCCGCCGCGTCATTCGAGGAGTCTCTGGCCATGGCGCAGGGACACTTGGACAGCGGGGAGTTTGACAAGGCGCTTGATATTCTTCATGAACTTCAGGTTGACCATCCTGACTCGGGAATTGTGGCCTATGGCCTCGGCAAGGCGTTGTACGGCCGTGCCCGTCATCAGGAAGAACTGGGGGCAAAGGATGAGGCGGCCGCCTCTTACGGGGAGGCGGAAACCGCGTTCGCGCGGATTTCCGGAGACAAGGGCGGCAAGGTTGCGGAAGAATCCGGTTTCGGGCGCTTAAACGCCGCTGCACGGAAGGCGCTGCTCGTCCCGGGCGATCAGAAGTATGACGAGGCGGTCAAGGCGCTTCGCGGCGCCATTGCGGGAT
>CAZOMH010000341.1:0-5262 GCA_964580415.1 uncultured Nitrospirales bacterium | reverse complement strand
CGTCATAAGAGGTATATCAGTATAGACCGGTCCCCTTATCAGCCCGGCCCGTGAGGGCCGGGTACGCGAACACCGCCACCAGTACAAAGCGCTGAAAGCGCGACACTGACCATCCCGGGCTGTAAGGCCCGGGGCGACGCCGTAAGTTTCTGCGCAAGAAAACAAGAAGTTGTCGGATAGTAGTAGGGAGCGTCGTCGTGGTTGCTGTTCCTGAAGTCTCTGGACGAGTTGGAGCGGGACCGGGCGATGGAGGCGAACTGGAGGGCAGGAAGCACATCTTCATCCCGGGCACACCGTACCGCCGGGGAACCCGGGCCGTACTGGAGGCATCAAAGAAGCCGCTTCTCCACCAACGTTCACGGGGGGACTACGACGCAGGATACCGGAAATCTTGGGATCGCCAATTCGGTATCTCAACTTCATTTCCGACGCCGTGGCCGATCTGGGCAGGCCCGAAGAGATTGGCAAGGCCTTTCCCGGATTCCATAAATTCCTGTATCAGCCCGCGGTCCCGGCCTGGCCGGGCTCCGGCACCCCCTTGCGGGCATCTGCAAGTGTATCCTTTACTTGATCTTGCATGCCGTCAAAAGGTACACTACTCGCCCCGTGTATTGTATCTGGACGCAACGGCGTCCGGGGGCGGGATAGTTCCAAAATGTCCCATGGCATTCCGCTGCGGCATCCCTCTGCCCATGTCAAGGGTGCGGTGGCGCAACTTCCAATTGTGTAAAGGAGATCGTCGTGAAGAGAACGTATCAGCCCTCCAATGTGCGGCGCAAGCGGACCCATGGGTTCCGGGCCCGCATGGCCACGCCCGGCGGGCGTGCAGTGCTTTCAGCCCGGCGGCGCAAAGGCCGCCGTCGCCTGACCGTGTAATGCAGCGAAGGCCGTGAGCCTGTTGTGCCGGGTCCCCATGCGTTTCCACCATCCGCGCGCATTACGCGCGCCGCGGAATACAAGTTCGTCTTCGACAAAGGCGGGCGGGTGGCGGGGCGTTATTTTGTTTGCCATTTGGCCCGGCAGGACGGCGGGGGGCCGTGCCGGCTCGGTCTTGCCGTTTCACGCAAGGTTGGAAACGCGGTCGCGCGAAACCGGATCAAGCGGCGGGTCCGCGAGTTCTTTCGGATTCACCGGGACGGGTTTGTTCCGGGTGCGTTGCTCGTGGTGGTGGCAAGGCCGGGTGCGGCGGACTTGGACTGGTCCGGCCTGTCCGGCGAGCTGGAGCGGCTGCTCCGGCGCGGGGGGGTGATTCGTGGCCAGGCTGATGATTGTATGCATTAGGCTGTACCAGCGCTGGATTTCCCCCATGCTCGGCCAGCATTGCCGCTTTCATCCGTCCTGTTCGCAGTATGCCATCGACGCGCTGCGCACGCGCGGGGTTGCGGCCGGTTCGGCCCTGGCCCTGTGGCGCCTGCTTCGGTGCCAGCCCTTTTCCCGCGGCGGTTACGACCCGGTACCGCAGCGCGGCGATGGTGCCGGTTCCGCTTCTTCCGCCACAAATCCCCCAGCCTGAAGTCTTTGAACGACCCGCGCGGTTCCGGCAGCAACCGGATGCGCGGGGGAGATGCCCAAGTTGTTGAACGATGACAAGGACAAGCAACTTCAGCGAAACCAGATCATCGCCATCGTGCTGATGACGGTGCTGATGCTCGGCTGGCTCTACCTGTTTCCGCCGACGCCCCCGGCCAAGCAACCGGCGGCCAAGCCGGCAGCCACCGCCGCAAAGCAGCAGGCTGAAAAGAAGGAGAGTCCGGCCCCGCCCGAGGACGCGGCCGAGCAGAAGTCGGCCGACGACACGCCCATGGGATGGCTTCCGCCCGTGGCGGAAGCCCCGGCCAGTCCCGCGGATGATGAAATCACGCTGTCCGACTCCAGCCTGGAACTGGTCTTCACGCGGGTGGGCGCCCGCCTGAAGCAGGCACGCGTGGTGCTGGGCAAGTCCGGCGTCGATTCGGCGCAGTTGGCGCCCGAGACCTTCGGCAAGCCCGATGCGGATGCAGTTTATCCGCTCGGCCTGCGCTTCTCCGATCAGTACTGGGGAACGGCGCTTGATCGCCGCCGCTGGAATGCCGTCAAGTCGGAAGACGGCCGGGGTGTCGTGTTCACCCTGGAAGTGCCCGGACATGCCCGGGTAACCAAGTCCTTCCATTTTCCGGCGGACGGAAACGTGCTCCAAACGACGGTGTCATACGAGAATCTCTCGGAGGCCCCGGTGCTGCTCGGATTGGACACGCGCGAACCGGCCCTGTCGCTCACCTGGGGGCCGCAGGTTGCGTCGGGCGACCTGACCAAGGGTGCCACGCAGCAGTTTGTGTGGCGCAAGGACAATGCGAACACGTACACGTCCACCACGGGGCTCAAGCCGGCCGAATCGGGCGGCCACGCGGCCAAACGGATTGCGGAGCCGGACTGGGTGGCCGTGTGGAGCGCCTATTTCACCGTCGCCTTCAAGCCGGAATTCCAGGGCGGCGAAGGCTGGATCGGCGGCGCTCCGAAACTGTTCACGATGGGGCTCGGCGCGCCCCGGACGGAGGTGGCTCCAGGCCAGTCGGCGGCATGGAACTACCAGGTGTACATCGGGCCCACGGCGCGGCATGCGCTGGCGGCGGCGTGGCCCACGCTCGACACGGTGCAGCGGTTCTTCACCAGCATGACCTGGCTGGACTGGTTCTCCAAATTCCTTCTGGGAATCCTGAACTGGTTCCACGACCATGTCTACGCGAACTACGGCGTTGCCATCGTCTTCCTCACCGTTCTCGTCCGCCTGGCGGTGTTCCCGCTGACGTGGAAGAGCATGATGAGCATGAAGCGGATGAGCGCGCTGGCGCCGGAACTCGAAAAGATCAAACAGGAAGTGGGCGAAGACCAGCAGGAACTGCAGCGGCGCATGATGGAGCTGTACCGCGAGCGGGGGGTCAACCCCTTCGGGGGCTGCCTTCCGCTGCTGCTGCAAATGCCCGTGTTCATCACGCTCTACCGCATGCTGTGGACCGCGTTTGAACTGCGCCGGGCGCCGTTCCTGTGGATGACCGACCTTTCCGAACCGGACCGGCTGTTCCATTTGCCGTTCTCGATCCCGTTCCCGTTTTCGGGCGGCCCGATCGATTCGGTGAATCTTCTGCCGATCCTGGGCGCGGTGGCGATGCTGCTCAGCACGGAGTTCATGAACCCGCAGGCGACCGCCATGCAGAACTCGCAGCAGAAGATGATGATGCGGTTCATGCCGGTGATGTTCTCGGTGTTCATGTACAACCTGGCCTCCGGGCTGAACCTGTACATCCTGATCAGCACCGTACTGGGCATCGCGCAAAGCCAAATCATCCAGCGCATGGACATCAAAGTGGACACGACGAAGAAGAAAACCAAAACCGCACACCGCCCGCAGCATTTCTACGCGGCGGCACAGGCGCGAAAGCGCGAAGCGGCCCGCGAAATGCGGCGGGAAAAGGAACAGCGCCGCAGCAGCCACGGCCCGCGCAACGACTAGCCGCCCGTGCGGCGCCAAACGGGGTCGAGAGCACCCCGGCACCCAGGCCCATGAAGGCCTGTTGAGGAGAAGACAATCGAATGAAAGCAGTTGAATCCAGCGGGAAGACCCGCGAGGAAGCCATGCAGAACGCCCTGAAAGAACTGGGCGTTGAACTGTACGAAGTGGACAAGATTGAGGTTTTGGACGAGGGGAGCAAGGGACTCTTTGGATTCGGAGCGCGTCCGGTTCGGGTGCGCCTGACAGTGGAACATTTGGAAGACGACCGGCCGGCCGCGCGGCCGCGCGGAGACCGGCCGGAACGCGGTGGCCGGGGTCAACGGCCCGAACACGGCGGTGATCGCCCGCAGCGCCCCGAACGGGGCGGACAACCGCAGGCACCGCGCGGTGATCGCGGCGGTGATCGCGGGCCAGGGCCCGAACGGCCCCAGGGACAACAGGGACAACAGCAGCAGCAACGCGGTGGACAGCCCCGCGACGGACGCAATGACCGGGGCGGTGATCGCAACCGTCCCGAACGACCCCAACAGGGCCAGCAGCGCGGCCAGGGACAGCAGCAGCAACAACGTGGACCGCGCCCCGAAAGGACGGAGCGGCCCCAGGGTCAGCAGCAGCCCCGGCAGCAACAGCAGCAGTCCCGTCCCGCGCCAAGACCTGCGGCGGCCGGCGCGGATGACACGCGCCCAAAGCACGTGAATGTGCATGAAGAAGCGCTCGACGCGCTGCGCCGGGCCGAGCAGTTTGAACAGTTTGACTCCGCAAACGCGCCGGCAGCCGCCGCGGCACCCGATGCCTATGACGATTCGGATGCGGTGGAAGCGGCCGAAGCGGGCGGCGAGGAACGCCCCGACGAGGCGTTCGAGCCGATTACGGACGAGCAGGGCCAGGAAGCCGCCGCGCTGCTGCGCGAGATGATCGCCAAGATGGGCATCGAGGCGGAAGTCACCCTGGTGCGCACCGAGGACGGCGCGGCCAAGCTCGACGTCCGCTCGCAGGACAGCGCCATGCTCATCGGGCGCAAGGGCCGCACACTGGGCGCCATGCAGTACATCGTCAACCGCATGATCGCCCAGGGCGACACGGCGGAAAACACCGAACGGCTCATGATTGACGTGGAAGGCTATGTGGACCGCCGCCGTGAGACGCTTGAGGACCTGGCCCGCCACTTTGCGGGACGCGTCAAGGAAAGCGGACGGCCGGCGCGGCTCAAACCGCTCAGCCCCCAGGAACGCCGCATCATTCACATGACGCTGCGCAATGACCCGGATGTGCGCACCGCCAGCCTGGGCGAATCGCTCTATCGCACTGTTGTCATCAGCCCGGTCAACGCCCGGCAGGGCCGTCCCCAGGGACAGGGTGGCGGCGGACGCGGGCGCGGCAGCCGCGGTGGACGCGGACGCGGCGGACGGCGTCCCGACGGGCCGCCCCGCCAGCGCGATGTTGAAATCGATCCGGGCCAGTTCGGCGACTGAGCCCATGTCCTCCGGGACAAATGACACGATTGCCGCAATCTCCACGCCGCCCGGTGAGGGTGGCGTGGGGATTGTTCGTTTAAGCGGACCCGATGCGGTCCGCATCGCCGCCGAGGTCTTTGTTTCCTCCGCTGCCGCCAATCCCATCACTGCGAAGCGGCAGCGCGTGTTTCACGGGCACGTAATCGACGAGGCGGGGCAGCCCGTCGACGAGGTGCTGCTCCACCGCATGCGCGCGCCGCACAGCTACACTGCGGAGGATGTCGTTGAGATAAACACCCATGGCGGCGCTGCGCCGCTGCG
>CAZOMH010000340.1:0-5273 GCA_964580415.1 uncultured Nitrospirales bacterium | reverse complement strand
GGACAGGTGCATGGTCAGGTTTTGGCGGAATACATCCCCAAGCCGACTTTTGTCCTCCCTGTCCTGGGGGATATAAGCTTGTCCTCCCTGTCTTTTTTGTCGGCCGATGAACAGAAAGAACCGATGTCTTTCCATGTGATTTGCAGACAGGCTGCCTGACAACGGGCCGGGGCAGTGTCTTCATTTCACGGGCGGGACTGCCAATTTGCCGCATGGAACCCCAAGAACTGCGCTGCCCTGCGGGGAAATTGGTCCCGTCTACTTTGCCGGGATCGTGGCTGAAAGCACGTCGAGCGGAATCACGGGGTCGTCGGCCAACAGGACTACCGCATGGGGACCGTCGGGAATTTCGGTGCTTGTCCAGACCACATGTGACGGCTGTGTTTTGTCGGCGTGGAAGTCCACCGGCGCCTGCTTTGTCCCGTCGAGCAGGAGTGTTCCCCTGCCGTAGTCGGGGCCCGTGGGTGCCCAGAGTTCGAACTTGGCCCCCTCCACGTTCCACTTGGCGCGTGCGCCAGGTTTGAGGGACAGGGCACCCGTGCCATACTTGAAGCCCGCCTCTTCAACGTTGTTCCATGTCTCGCAGGCAGAGCCGGCACCGAGGATTGCTTCCGTACACAAATAGTCCAAAACACCACGGGTGCGCTCTCCGGAGACCGTAAACTGTTCCACTTGCAGAGCGCTGTTTGGCGAGACCAAAAGTCCGACGGCACCGGGAACGATATCGAGATGTCCCTGCCAAACCGGCTCGTTGTCTATCACAAGGACGGCTGGACTGTCCTCGGACAGTGTTAGAGAAAACGCCTGTGCGGACTTTGACAGTATTCCGGACGCAACATCCGCCGCCGGGAGTTTGTCAGCGGTCTTTGTAATGCGCCACGTATTTGCCGTGAGGACGAGAGACTGCTGCCGGGTCAGAGACAGCGGGTGTACCGTGGCACCGGCTATTGGTTTATCCGGTCCCAGGGGACCGTGCGCCCCCCAAAGCAGGGCCACTTCACCGGTATACCGAAGAGCGGCACGAACTGCGAAGGCAGAAAAGGTCTGTTTCAGAAAGGTGATGCCCGCTCCCTCATGTCCCCCAAGGACAAACCCGCATTCGCGATAGGGCTTGTTCCAGGGACGCCGGGCCAGATTGATGGTGCCGATTCCGCGGGGATCGCGCGAAGGAAACATGACGTTGAAGCTGCCCGTTTTGTCCACGAAACCGGTGAACGTCTGGCCCCAGATGCCATAGTGCTCATTGGGCACCGGTTCGGCATGCCATACCGATCCCAATTGGCATATCTCCCAAGCATCGGCAAGATGGGCCTTTCCGGCGGGGGCACGGAACACCGCCTGAAAGTCACGGTTAAGCGCGACCGAGGTTGCGGGGGCATAGACATAGCCGTCATGCTGGAAGGCAGGAAAGAATTCCATCAGCGGCGGGTGGAAATAGTCACCCTCGACGGTGCGCAGCGGAACCGGCGTGGAATAGGGGCCTTCGGGCCTTGCTGAGGTTGTGCCAAACAGCCCCCAACTGAAATTGGGCCCGGAATCCATCATAAAGAGGACCATCCAGTCATGCTCCCGCTTCACGATGCTGGCCGCATACCCCCGGCGGTACTTGCCCATGAGCAACGGACTCTTCCTGGTGCTGTATACGGGCGGCGCGGTGCGGGTAAAGGGGCCTTCGGGGCGTTCGGCCCATGCATAGCCCACGCCGCTGTCGGCGGGGGCGGGGGGATCGGCGACCGTTTGCCAGCGTGTGTCCGCGGTGGCCCAATCATAAATCATATGATACCGACCATCAGCATAGGCGACAGAGACATCGGGGGCATTGCCCACGGGCGAGGTGTCCGGCGCAAAGCGAAACGGCTCGTCCGGGAAAGGACTGCCCAGTGCTTCCCACGATGCCCCCCGGTCCTTCGACCGGAAGACCATGCAATGCGAACACAAGTCTTCCGTCATGGCGTAGTCTTTTGCATAGAGGCCAGCATATATAAACCAGTCGCAACTTTTGGGGTCCTCAAAGAGGAACCCGTTCACCGGCCATTCGTAGGGCGGCGATCCTCGATAAACGGGATTGCCGGGCAGCCGCTCGAAACTGTCAAACGAGGGGTCCCCGCAGACGGGGTGATGGTGCCAGTCCGTCCTGTGTGCGGCAGTTGCGTAATCGACGTCTGCGCCGACGGCACCCGCGGCGGCCATGAGCAGGGATATGGCTTGCACAAACATGGTCAGTATTCCTCTTTGCATTTGTTCAACAGGGAGATTGTAACGCAATGAAGAGGCTGTCCGCAGGGGAAAGAACCGATATTCACTTGCGCAATACCCAAGAACATGTTACATTTTAACAACGAGGCAGGGTTTCGTTATCGAACAACGTTAGAAGGAGTACGAATTGATGAAAAAACGCACTGGTTTTACGCTGATTGAACTGCTTGTTGTTATCGCAATCATTGGGATTTTGGCCGCCATTCTGCTGCCCGCGCTGGCGCGGGCGAGGGAAGCGGCGCGCCGTTCAAGCTGTCAGAACAACCTCAAGCAGTTTGGTGTGGTGTACAAGATGTACACCAATGAAAGCGGCGGCTCTTTCCCGCCGGCCCAGCATCAACCGCCCGCATCGAGCAAGGGGTTTCTTTCGATGCCATGCGCTTACTCGGTGTATCCCGAGTATCTCACGGACACAAACCTGTTCCGCTGTCCCTCTTCGGCCGTGCTGAAGGACGATGATCTGGTTTATGCAGACAAGCCTGGCAAGCCAAGCAAGCTGATGAAGTACAATCCCGACGATCCGGGCCACACCGGTTCGCCCTTTGCCATGTGGTATACGGTGTGCAAATCGTACAACTATTTCGGCTGGGTCTTTGACCGGTGCAACAGCAGCGATCCGGGTGTGCCTGTGGCGGCGGTTGGATCGCTTCTGTCCGCGGTTACGTCCAAAACGGTCTCGCTTGTTGCCGGCACGACTATTCCCAGCCAGATACTCGGCTTTGCCGAGCGGCTTTTCATGGGGCCGGACTATGCAAACTCGGTTCAGGGCAACGGTCCCGTGAGTTACGAGGTTGGGTTTGCCGCAATGGACAATGACATCAAGAACGTCGTCGACCTGCTTGCAGGCAATGTGAACGCGGGCAATGCCGGCGGCACGACGCTTTACCGGCTCCGTGAAGGCATCGAACGTTTCCTTATTACGGATATTAACAATGCTGGAAGTGCGAATACGGCGCAGAGTTCCGTGTTCATCATGTGGGATACAGTTGCCACCGATGTGTCCTATTTCAACCATGTTCCGGGCGGCTCCAACGTGCTGTTCATGGACGGGCACGTTGAGTTCCTCAAGTACACCCCGCAGGGTGTGGCCCCGGTGAACCAGGCCTTTGCCACCATCACCGGTATTATTGTGGGCTGATACCGTCAACTCAATTTACCCGGGGCTTGGTGCCGGACGGTTGTCATGACCGGCACCAAGCCCTTCGTGTTTGTGTCCCGATACACAAGTGAGCTTCCCGCCGCATAACGCGACCCCAAGGCTTGAAGCTGGCAATAGTGACAAATACTCCGGGCAGGTCTTTCTCTTTTTGAGCTGTATCCGTCACAGACTTCGCGGTTACAAGACAGGGAGGACAGAAGTCTTATATCCCCCCTGGAGGACGCGGGGGACAGAAATCGGTTTGAGGAGAGACTATCAATCCGGAGGGCTGAAAGGCCCCGGCTTTTCACCCATTCTCTGATCGTGTGTCTGCTTTGTCAGCCGGCTTCAACGGGCTGATAGGATGCCTCACTGACTTCTGTCCTCCCCGTCCTCGCAGGGGGGACCTAAGACTTCTGTCCCCCTCGTCCTCGATGGGGGACTTGGGAAGGCGCGCGGTTTGTTTGTGGTGAAATGCATCCCCAGCCGACTTATGTCCCTCGTGTCTTACAACACAAAAGCACTCGGCCTGGTTGTCCCCTTCCGTTGCACACCAGTGCATGAATTTGATTTCGCTTGCGCGAAACGGCAGAACATGCTAAATTACAACTTGTGTGGTCTCTATCGTAAAACAACAATAAAAGGAGTCAAAATCAATGAGAGAACGCAAGGGTTTTACGCTGATTGAACTGCTCGTGGTCATCGCAATCATTGGGATTTTGGCCGCCATTCTGCTGCCCGCACTGGCGCGGGCGCGGGAGGCGGCTCGCCGTTCAAGCTGCCAGAACAACCTCAAGCAGTTTGGTGTGGTGTACAAGATGTACACCAATGAAAGCGGCGGCTCTTTCCCGCCGGCCCAGCATCAGCCGCCCGCATCAAGCAAGGGATTCATCTCGATGCCATGCGCATATTCGATTTATCCCGAGTATCTTACGGACACAAACCTGTTCCGCTGTCCTTCTTCGGCAGTGCTGAAGGACGATGATCTGGTTTACGCGGACAAGCAGGGCAAGCCAAGCAAACTGATGAAGTACCATCCTGATGATACGGGCCACACCGGTTCGCCCTATGCCCTGTGGTACACGGTGGCCAAGTCCTACAACTATTTCGGCTGGGTCTTTGACCGCTGCAACAGCACGGACCCCGGTGTGCCTGTGTCGACGGTCGGATCGCTTCTGTCCGCAGTTACGTCGAACCCTATCACGCTTGTTGCCGGCACGACAATTCCCAGCCAGGCGCTCGGTTTCGCCGAGCGGCTTTTCATGGGGCCGGACTATGCGAACTCCATTCAGGGCAACGGCCCCGTAAGCTATGAGGTTGGGTTTGCCGCCATGGACAACGACATCAAGAACGTCGTTGACATGCTTTCGGGCAATGCGAACGCGGGCAATTCCGGCGGCACGACAATTTACCGGCTTCGCGAGGGCATTGAGCGCTTCCTTATTACGGACATAAACAATGCCGGAAGCGCGAATACGGCGCAGAGTTCCGTGTTTATCATGTGGGACACGGTTGCCACCGATGTGTCCTATTTCAACCATGTGCCGGGCGGCTCCAATGTGCTGTTCATGGACGGCCATGTTGAGTTCCTCAAGTACACGGCGCAGGGCGTCGCCCCGGTGAACCAAGCCTTTGCCACGATCACGGGGCTCATCGTGGGCTGATACGGTCAACTCGATTTACCAGGGGCTTGGTGCCGGACAGTGGTTTTACCGGCACCAAGCCCTTCGTGTTTGTGGAGATCAGAAGGGGAATGCAATAACCGATAGACGCGGGAGACACCGCCCCGCTTTCGGGGGAAATGGCAGCGATATATCCGTTCTGGGTGTTGCGTAATTCTCGTTCCGTGAAATACTGAACATAAATACAGTATAATACC
>CAZOMH010000339.1:0-5279 GCA_964580415.1 uncultured Nitrospirales bacterium | reverse complement strand
GGGGACTTGGGGCAGGCGCGTGGTCAGGTCTTGAGGAAATGCATCTTGCAGCCGATTTCTGTCCTCCCTGTCCTCAAGGGGGGACCCAAGACCGCGCGGTTCGGGACTCTTTTGGTTGCCGGCTGTGCTGCTCCAGGTTGTTCATTGCGCATTGCGCGCCGCAGCCCTGACCGGGGATGAGTTCAGCGGAGGCCAATCTTCTTCGGTTTGTCGATCCGCGTCCTGGTGTCCGCGAAAGCGCCGGATAAGGACCTATTTCAGATATCCGAAAGCGCGAATGCGTTCCTGGTTTTCGTCGGTGTTCCCGCCGGCTCCGGCGGCGTCTTTCTTTGCGGAATCCTTTTCAGCGCATGTAATGCCGTGCCAGTTCAGCATCTGCCGGAGCGTTCGTCCCGCGACGAAATGCCGGGCCCAGCAGTCAAAGTTTTCTGCGGGGTCGGTGTCGAGGTTGTACAGCTCGCAAGTGGAGAGCTTCCGGCCTCCGACGCATCGCCGTATCAGCTTCCAGTTTTGAAAGCGAACCGAGTCCTGCACGGATGCCGCCAGGCCCAGTTTTGCGAACAAAGGC
The DNA here is from genome assembly GCA_964580415.1 of uncultured Nitrospirales bacterium. GTDB lineage: Bacteria > Hydrogenedentota > Hydrogenedentia > Hydrogenedentales > CAITNO01 > CAITNO01. The sequence goes on along the minus strand of CAZOMH010000339.1, from coordinate 4,711 downwards.
TTTCCGGGATCGTTTTCGTCCGGTGACACCATGCTGCGCAGCAGACTCCTTCCCTGCATTTGCGGCGGGATACCCAGCCCCAGCAGGTCCAGCAGTGTGGGGGCAACATCGACCTGTTCCGTGCGGGAAGGATTGCGCGCGCCCGGAGGGATGAATCCTTTTGCCCGCCAAATCATGGGAATCCCGAGTGCTTCCTGATACAGGTTGGTTGAATGCTGAATGCAGCCGTGCTCCAGGAACGCCTCGCCATGGTCGGAAATGAACAGGACAACGGTGTTGTCCGCCAGACCGTTTTTCTGAAGCCAGTCAAGCAGGCATCCGAAGTATGTGTCGATGAGTTCCACTTCACCCATGTATTGCGAGTGATAGTATTGGATGTCCGCCGGTTCCAGCTTGAGCGCACCCGTGTTCACCGGCATAAGGACGCTCATAATATTCGAGAAGCCCCGTGCGCGCCCCGGATACTCCGGTTTGGCGTAATGGTCAAAAGCGGGCGGGGGCGTATACGGCGCATGGGGATCATTCTCATGCAGGTAAAGGAAAAACGGTTCCCCCTGTCCTTGCGCCACAAAAGGGGCCAGGTGCCGGTTCAGGAGAATTTCCCACCTTCGCGCCGGGGCGTCGTCAACGCAGCCCGCTTCGGCGTCAATGCCGGTGACATCCTGAAACACATCGCACCCCCTGCCAAACCCGTATTGCGCCCCCACATGGATGCTTTTGTGCAGGAAACACGTCCTGTAGCCGGCTTTCTTCAACTCCTCCGGAAGATAAGGCACTCCGGGGGGAAGTGCGGACTGCAATTCCAGCGTTTTGTGCGTGTCGGGATAGACACCGCTCAACAGTGACGCCACGGACGTGCGCGTGAAAGAACTGTTGGAAAAGGCATTGGCGCAGACGGTGCCCTCCGACGCAAACTGATCCAGCACAGGGGTATGGGGTGCGGCCGCCCCGTAGGGGCCGAGGTGATCCGCCCGAAGGGAATCGAACAGTGCTATCACCACATTGAGTTTCTTGTGCGGAAGGTCGGGCGGGACGGCGGCGGCGGCGGCGGTCTCCAAGACCGGTTCCACAACGGGATTCCGCCACTCGATGAATGTGCCGCCGGATGGCGCGGCTGATTCTCCGGAAACAGGGTTCGCGCAATAGGCCATGGTCAGTGAAAACATCTTGCCCTTTGCGGCGGGAATTTCTCCGTCAACTGTCCAGGCATCCTGTTTTTCCAGGCCGTTGACATCCTTTCTGAAGAGTTCGGATTCGGAACCGGCCTCATCCAGAAGACTTATTACCACCTGGCCGGACGGTTCGACGGGAAGACCGCCGGATTCCTTGTGAAGGCTCAGGAGAGACCGGAAACGGGCGGGGCCGGGACTGGCGAAAAAGAAACTGACTGTACTGTCCGGAAATTGCCGGATGGAGTCTTCCGCAACCACCGCCCCGGCTCCTGTTACTTCCGGTGTTTCCCGGCCCCCAATGGATGCTTTCCAAAACCGGACTCCCAACTGGCGCCGGTCGAGACCTTCCGCAAACGCCGAGGGGGAAAGCCACACCAGGGGGAGCAACTCCAAACAATTGACACCCAGCCGCTGCCATTTTTCGGGCAATTCAAGCTCAAAGTACTGACGGCGTGAAGCAACAGGCAGCGTGCCCAGTGTTTGCCCGTTCCACCGCACTTCCACGTCCTGGGCGGGAAGCATTCCATAATCCATGGCAGTTTCGGCGGGGACCTCCATCTCCTGGCCCATCACATGCACCTTGAGCGTCCCGCCGGTGGACAGTTCATCCCTCTGGAGGGTGCCCAGTTCCAAGCCCAGTCGCGCGGGTCCCTTTCTTGCCAATGGAAACTCTATGACGGCGCAGCGGCCCTTTGTCCACATGTATCCTTCCGCCAGTTCATTTGCCCCGGGCATGTGGAAGCCCGAACTGAAGAAGTCCCAATTGCAGTCCGGATGTACGGATATGGTATTTGCCGGGCGATGCACTTCGGCAACTTTGAAATGCTGCACGAGGTTGAGGGGGGCGCCGTCGTCCGCACTTGCAGACGCGGCCCCGCAAAGCACGGGCAGAAGAAGGTGCATGAAAGTCCAGGCCGGGACGGGCCTCGCGGCAATGGAATTGCGCATCCAAGACATCCTTTCCAACGTACACTATTGCCCGTGTCTGCCTGCCGAAAGTGTCTTTCGGCGCAAGGGCTGTCTTCTTGCCGCGGGGCGTGACCCCGCGTTTCGGCCATTATACACACTCCAACCTGGCCGCGGACGCGGCAGCAGCCGGCTGGTTTTGGTATTGCCCGAAGTGCGCGCGCCTCGCCTAACCCTTTTGACCGATCCGGTACAGGTGGGTCTTTGTGCGCAGCAGCAGGGTCTTTCCCGCCACCGCCGGTGATGCCCACAATTCGCCGTCGAGTTGGTTGGCCGCCAATTCGCGGCACTCCCGCCCCGCCGCGAATACGGTTGTCGCGCCCTTTGTATTCGAAAGATAGATACGGTCGGCGGCGGCCAGAGGCGAAGCGCCATACTTGCCTTTCAGACGCCGCGACCAGACCGGCTTTCCGGTCGCGGCCTCCATGCAGGTGAGAACGCCCTCGTCCGTCACCGTATAGAGCAGTCCGTCCCCAAGCACGGGTGATGTCTGAAACGGCGTGTCCTTGGTCATTTTCCAGGCCACGTGCGAATCGATTAGATCGCCCTTGCCCCCCTCGCGAATGGCCCAGAACTCGCTTTCGCCGGGATGGCCGCCGGTGTTCACGAACAGCAGCCCATGCCCGTGGACAATGCTTGAAATTGTGCTGTCAACGCCGTATCGAATCCGCCAGATTTCCCCGCCGGTTCGCGGCTCGTGTCCCGTGACCATAAACGCGCCGTTGCTCACCAGTTGCGGCGCCCCGTTGGCGTCGATGATCAGGGGCGTCTGAAAGGATTTGCGGAAGACCGGCTTGGTGTCAGGGGTATAGATATCGGCCGGCCGGTTGTACACCCACACGGTTTTGCCGGTCTTCTTGTCCAACGCCGCCATGAACTGCTTGTCTGTGCCTTCAAGCGTGAGTATGAGCAGGTCTTCGAAAAGCACGGGGGAGGACGCCGGGCCCTGCATGTGGTCGCAATTCAAATCCGTGCGCCGCCACAGGACTTCGCCGGACGCCGTATCCATGCACGCTGTGCCGAAAGTGCCGAAATGCACGTAAACGCGCCCCGCTTCAATGACGGCCGAAGGTGTTGCGTACGAGTTGAGCGCGTTGATCGCTTGCGGATTCTCCGGGCGGAACACTTCAATATCCCGGAGGACCCCGCCCGAATTCAGATCGACACAGACCGCGTAAAGCGCCGCTCCGTCTTCCTTGGCCGTGGTAAGCCAAATCTGGTCACCCCACACCACGGGGGTGGAATGGCCGAGGTCATGGATGGCCGTTTTCCAGACAATGTTCTCCGTTTCCGACCAGCGGACGGGCAATTCCTTCGCGTCACTTCGTCCGTCCGCCGTCGGACCGCGCCACGCAGGCCAATTCCCGTCGGCATGTGCGGTGCCGACACAGAGCATGATGGCGAGGGTCAAAACATATATGCGCATACCTGGTTTACTCCATGGTCTGGACAAAGGGGCCCTGTTTCTGTTCATTGTATTCACTCGTTGCCGTATTGCCGGGTTATTTTGACGAAGAATCCGGTTTCTTTTCAGTTGTTTCGCCGGCACGCAGATCAAGACATTTTATGGCGGCAAGACTGCGGACCAGGAGTCTGCCCTGCGAAAAGGCCATATAGGCCCAGAAGTCCCGGCCTTCCAGGACTTTTGCCGCGGCCAATTCCGTATAGCCCCCGGGAGACGGTTTGATGAGGCACAACACGCCCGTCACATCGCTGAGGTTCAATATCATTCCATCAACGAGCAGCATCGGGCCGCGTTCAAATTTCCGTGTTATCGTTGTGCCTTTGGTGCGCCACTTTATTTCCCCGTTGTCGAGGGATATGCACACCATTCCGTTGTTCCGATGGTTTTCACAGGTGTTCTCATAGAGGCACCCGTCGAACGCTATGGGCATGTGTATGTGGCTTCCGCATTGTTCCTGATGCCACAGTTCTTTCACGGTGAATCCGCCGCCTTCGCGCCGGACTTGCAGCATCGCGGTCCCGGCGTCATAACCGCCGGTGAGGATTAGCCGATCATCGGAAAGCGCGACGATGGGAGAAACCGGGGTGTAGCATTTCCACAATTCTTTCACCGACCACAGCGTGGTTCCATCCTGCGGCGATATTCCGGCAATCGTTCCGGACGGTGCGGCCCGGGCATGCGCCTTCGCCCCGCCCGACATCACAAGCTGCTCCACCCCGCCCAGGGTGGCGACGGTCGGCATGGTGTAATCCTGGTATCCGAGTCGCTCGGCGGTCCAGATCGTGTCGCCTGTTTCCGGGTTCAGGGCTGCCATTGATTTGTCCGCGCATTGGAGCCCCACGATGAGAAGATCACAATACAGCAGCGGCGCCTGCGCCATGCCCCAGCAGGATTCATTCGGGCGCGTAAGGTCGATCTTGAAGTCGGTTGGCAGGTTTCTGCGCCAAACCAGGGTTCTGTTCTCTATGTCAAAGCAGTAGCAGTCCCCCATCAGGCCCACGCCGTATGCCCGGTTGTTGTCCACGGTGACCGGCATCCTCGAACCGTTGTAGGGCGTGCTGCCGGGCGCTTCGCACGGGATTGAAAACAGTTCGTTTCCTGTCTGCAA
>CAZOMH010000338.1:0-5281 GCA_964580415.1 uncultured Nitrospirales bacterium | reverse complement strand
ATGTTCCTGAGCAACGGCATTATAAACGGCTCAGGACGCACCGTGGCCACAACAATCTTCACCCTGGTCGGATTCTGGATTGTGCGCATCCCGCTCGCGGTGGTCCTGTCCCGCTGGCTTGGCAGCGTCGATGGCATCTGGTACGGCATCCTCATTAGTTCCTTCGTCGGCACCGGCATCAGCGTCTCGTACTACCTTACCGGCCACTGGAAAAAACCCGTAATTGCGCGCACCATGCCCATAACAGCCCCCGAAGTGGAGCAAATCACCGAACTGCAGGACGGCCCGTAGTCTGCCCCGTCCCTCTCATCCCTCACTCCGCGTTGTCAATGGTCAATTCTCAATTGCCAAAACGTCGCAATGCGCCGGGTGATCGGTCTCCGAACCGGGCGGGGAAATATAGTGGCGTTCCAGCGCATGCACTTTACGCGATAGAAAGATGTGGTCTATTTCGTCGTCAGGCTTGGCCCCCGGCCCGCGGTCATCGCCCCGTTCCTCATGCAACAGTTCAGTCAGGCTGGCAAAGTAGGACTCCCGCGGCGTGAAGTTGTAGTCCCCGGCGGCAATCACGTATTCGTATTTGCCCGCTTCTGACTTCAGGGCGTTGACATGGGCATTCATAACACTGTCGCTGCCGGAAGGATGGCTCGAAAAGAAGGCTACGGTCTTCCCGTCCACATCAATCTCCCCCACCGCGGTCGCCACCTCGTCACAATCGCTGTAGGTAAAAAACGTGCGGGCGTTCCTGATGGGATACCGGGAAAGGATGGCCGTCCCGAAAGTTCCCGCAAGGGCACCGGGACCATAGTATGCGTAATAACCCAGTGATTCCGCGAAGAACCGGACGGCATCAACACATCCCCCGGAGGGACGCACCGTGTCGCTCTCCTGCAGGCCGATAATGTCCGGATTGAGCGACCTGATTAAACCAAGCTGCCTGCTATAGTTGCGGTTGCCGTTCAGGTGCGAGCCCTGTTGCATGTTGTAGGTCAGGACCGTGAGAACCCGCACGCCTTTCGGACGCGGTGCGGTCCGCGCATGCGCGCAGGCACCCGCCACTGCAAGCACGGCAAGCAGGATCGCCAAAGCACCCGGCAGGCGGCCCGGGCCGGGGCAATGCAGAACATTCACAGGCCGCCGCAGCATCCACGGCATCAGCATCACGAGCCCGGCCGTCAGAAACGCAAGATAGAATCTGTTTCGAAATAACGGGCCGAAGGGAACATAGCCCCAAGTGTTGGAGAGGATGGGAAGAAGCGCAAGACAGAACAGCAACCCGCTCCCCGCCAGTATGGGCAGCACCGCGTTTCGCGGCCGGGCACAGGGGGCCAGTCCGGCAATATGCCGCACGTTAAAGATAATGACGGGAGAAAGAACCAGTGCAAGCTGAAGGCAAAACCCTGCGAACGGAACATCGCCGTTCACGAATACAGCAGGCGATGCTGCCGTCATCGGAAGCACGGGCCGCCCCAAAAGACAACCGCCAACAAGCGCCACCATGAGCAGCAGATTCCACCCGCCTGCAAACCACCGCGGCGGCAAATCCATCCGCTGCGCCGCAAATAGCACCACTGCAAATGCAAAGGCAAGGCAACCCGCACTTGCCGCGCCACTGAAACCCGGTTCCGCATAGCCGGTCCATGCGCACACCACCTCCGGACAAGAAAATACGAGGCAAACAAGCGCCATGCCCGCAAAAAAGCCCAGCATGGATATCGTGAACCGGGGGCCGTTGATCGTCTCCGCCAAAGGCGAAACGGCTGTCTCGGCCCCCGCCGTCCAAAACAGACGCAGCGCAAGGGCGATCAATGGCCATGCAAAAAGGCTCGTTGCCCCCTCCGTGGAGGGATCAATCGAAGAACCCCAGCTCCGCAGCGCCACGGACACCAAAACGGCAATCCCGGCAGCCTGCCCCATATCCCCCTTCAAATATGAATAGCGGGCGCTGAACGCATACGCGAGAATGACAAGAAACACCGCCACGCCGCCCCCCCCGACAATCACCTGTCCGGCAGGATTGACCAGCGGGCAGACCAACCGGGACGCCACGAACATCACCACGGCAAACCACAACCCGGCACGCTCCCACCGTTCCTTCAGCAGGAACACCCCCAGCGGCAGCAACAGGAGCGCAACCCCGCACAACTCCTTCCCCGGAGCAAGCTTGACGAGGCTAAGTCGATAGATGCCCTCTAGCCACATGCCGAACAGTTGGACAAAGAACAACAAGATCAGCGAGAAGAAGAGCGTGTTTCGGGTTCTCGTGGAACATCCACAGATGCTGATCATTTTGGGCAACCGTCCAGATTGGGGGCACAACCTTTGCAGCAGACCGCCACGGTGACTCTCCCGCACGCCGCCAAGTCCGGCTTCTACCCTCCGGCAGTGTCCTGAACAACGGAGGCATGGGTCCGGAACCCGCGCACGCTAGATACCGTACACTTCCGTGCTGTGATCGACATGGCGCTTGTTGTTGGTCTTGGGCACATAATCGTCAGGCACAAGCGTGGGATACTGGCCGTTGAAGCAGGCCGTGCAAAAATGGGCCGGGTCGCAGCCCGTCGCCCGCAGCAGCCCGTCGATCTCAAGATACGCCAGCGAGTCCACGCCGAGATAGTCCCGGATTTCCTCCACGCTCATGCTGTGCGCAATGAGCTTCTTCTTGTTCGGCGTGTCTATGCCGTAGAAGCAGGATGCGATAATCTTGGGCGAGGCCACACGGAAATGCACCTCCCTGGCACCGCAGTTGCGCAGCATCTTGATAATCTTCTTCGCCGTCGTTCCGCGCACGATGCTGTCGTCCACCAGCACGATCCGCTTTCCGCTGACCGCATGGCGCGACGGATTGAGTTTGATCTTCACGCCGAAATCGCGGATGCCCTGGTCGGGCTCGATGAACGTGCGGCCCACGTAATGGTTGCGGATGAAGCCCATGTCGAACGGCAGGCCGGACTCGTGCGAATAGCCCAGCGCCGCCGGGTTGCTCGAGTCGGGAACGGCCATCACCATGTCAGCGTCCACCGGCGCCGTCCGCGCCAGTTCGCGCCCAAGGTTCTTGCGCACCTCGTCCACGCTCTTGCCGAAGATATAGCTGTCCGGGCGGGCCACGTAGACAAACTCAAACACGCACTGTTTGGGCACTGTCGGCGCGAAGGGCCTCACCGAAGTGATGCCCTTGTCCGTGATTGTAACCACCTCGCCCGGCTCAATCTCCCGCACCCATTCCGCGTCGATGATGTCCAGAGCGCAGGTTTCGCTTGCCAGCGCCCAGCCGTCGTCCAGTTTGCCCAGCCACAGCGGGCGGAAACCATGCGGATCCCGCGCCGCCACAATTTCGGTGCTGTTCATGGCCACCACCGTGTACGAACCCACCAGTTGCTTCAAAGCGTCGATCAGGCAATCGGTGAAACTCTCCTTCTTGGACCGCGAAATAAGGTGCAGGATGACGGTCGTGTCCGTCGTCGCCTGGAATATGGCGCCCTGCGCCTCCAGTTCCTCGCGCAGCACCGCCGCGTTCGTGATGTTCCCGTTGTGCGCCACAGCCATGGAGCCGCGCGCATAGTCCGCAACCAGCGGCTGCACGTTCCTCAGGTTGCTGGACCCGAAAGTGGAATACCGCACGTGGCCAATACCCCGGTCACCCGTCACGCGGGCAAGTTTGTGCGGCTTGAACACGTCGGAAACCAACCCAACGCCCCGGTGCGCGCTCAGCACGCCCTCGTCGGCGCACACGATCCCCGCCCCCTCCTGGCCCCGGTGCTGCAGCGCATACAGGCCCAGGTAGATCAGCTTCGGCGCTTCCGGATGGCCAAAGACGCCAAACACGCCGCATTCATCATGCATGCGGTCGTCGTCATGGGCGGCTTCGCCGCAAAGCGCATCGGACAGGACGGCATCCTGCGCGTCAAAATGGTCCGTTTCCACGTTTACAAATCCTTCTTGCCCGTCAGGCGGGTATACGCTTCCAAATACTTCGCCCGCGTCTTTTCCACCACGTCCGCGGGCAACGGGGGCTGCGGGGAATTCTTGTCCCAATCGGTCGTCTCCAGCCAGTCGCGGACAAACTGCTTGTCGTAGCTGGGCTGGCTCTTTCCGGGCGCATACTGGTCGGCCGGCCAGAACCGCGACGAATCGGGCGTCAGTATCTCGTCCGCCAGAACAAGCCTGCCCCCGCGCACACCAAACTCAAATTTCGTGTCGCACAGCAGAATGCCGCGCGCCGCCGCTGTCTCCCGTGCGCGCTCGTAAATCCTGATGGCGGTCGAAGACGCCAGCTCGTTCCAGTCCCTGCCAATAATCTCCCCCGCCTCCTCCGGACCGATATTGATGTCGTGGCCCGACTCCGCCTTCGTCGAAGGTGTGTAAATGGGCCTTTCCAGCCTGCTCGCCTCAACCAGCCCTTCGGGCAGCCTGATGCCGCACACCGTTCCCTGTTGGCGGTATTCTTTCAGCCCGCTGCCCGCGAGATACCCCCGGATGATGAATTCCACCGGGAATATCCCGCACTTGCGCACGAGCATCGAACGCCCTTCGAATATCTCCGGCTGCGCCCGAAACTCCGCCGGAAAATCGGCAATGTCGGCCGAAACAAGGTGGTTCGCACACAGGTCCTTCACCTGTTCGAACCAGAACAGCGATATCTGCGTGAGCATCCGCCCCTTGTCCGGAATACCCACGGGGTTCACCCAGTCAAAAGCCGACAACCGGTCCGTGGCAACAATCAGCAAATGGTCGCCCAAATCGTAAATGTCGCGAACCTTGCCGCGCCTGTCAGGCTCCCGGCCGGGAAGGCTGGTCTGGCAAATGGCTGGACCGGTCATTGTGTTTCTCCTATGCGGTAAAAAACAGGGCATGACCCAACCGAAGCGCGCGCAGCGGGCGAAGACCGGGCTGTCCCTGTTTTTCGCCATCGCGCCACGACAGGCCGTCCCTGTTCTGGCTCCTGGCTCCTAAACTCTGATCTGTCACGAAAAGAATGTTCCCTGCAAATGGGGCCGGTTAATCTCAAGCAACTCTTCGAGAAGCGCCTTCGAACCGTTCGCGTCCGGCATCAAAGGGTGCAGCAGCATCGCATTGAACGCGGCCGTGCGGTCCCCCTTCACCGCCGCTTCCACCGTCAGCGACTCATAGGCTTTTACCAACTGCATCAACCCGCGAATCGGGAGTTCCGGCGCGGTCTGCGGAATGCCCGCCGCGCCGTTTTCACCGACAACCGCCGGAATCTCGACCGACACATCATCGTCAAAAGTCGGCACCGCCCCGTTGTTGCGGCAGCACACGA
>CAZOMH010000337.1:0-5282 GCA_964580415.1 uncultured Nitrospirales bacterium | reverse complement strand
GATATAGTCGTTCACCAGCCGTTCGATGTCGTGCAGCCGGTCCGGGGCGATGCCCTCGAAATGGGTGAAGTCGAAGCGCAGCCGGTCCGGGCCCACATAAGAACCCGCCTGATGCACATGCTCGCCAAGCGCCTGGCGCAGCGCCGCCTGCAAAAGGTGCGTTGCAGTATGGTGGTTTTCAATGGCGCGGCGGCGCGTTTCATCCACGCATGCCCCGACCTTGTCGCCCACCTTCAGCGTGCCGTTGGCAATGGTCACGCCGTGCAGCATCATCTTGCCCGCCAGCCTGCGCGTTGCCGAAACATTCGCCGTGGCTTCCGAACTCTTGAGCACGCCCGTGTCGCCCACCTGTCCGCCCGATTCGGCGTAGAAAGGCGTCTTGTCAAGAACAACCTCGCCGTTTTCGCCCGCCTGGAGCGCGTCCGCGGATTTGCCGTCGCGCACGATGGCGCGCACCGTGGCCGTTTCCTGCCGGGTGCTGTAGCCGGTGAATTCCGTGTCGCCCAACTGCTCGTTGAGCGTGCGGTAGATCGGCGCGATGGCCTGCTGGCCGCTGCCGGCCCATGCGCCGCGCGCCTTTTCCTTCTGGCGCGTCATGGCCTGCTGGAAACCTTCCCGGTCCACCGTGAAACCGCGGTCCTCGGCCATGTCCGTGGCCAGGTCCAGCGGGAACCCGTACGTGTCGTGCAGTTTGAACAGTTCCTCGCCCGGGACCACTGTTTCGCCCGACGACTTGACCTTGTCAAAAATGTTGGCCAGCAAATCCATGCCCCGCGCGAGCGTGCCCGCAAAGCGGTCCTCTTCCACGCGGATATGGCGCGCGATCTGCGCGCGGCTCTCCACCAGTTCGGCGTAGTGGTGGCCCATGGTGTCCACCACCGTTCCGCTCACCTCGTGCAGAAACGGTTTTTCCAGACCCAGTTCCCGGCCGAACCGCGCCGCCCGGCGGAGCAACCGCCGGTACACATACCCCCGGCCCTCGTTGGACGGCAGAATGCCGTCGGCCGTCATGAAGCTCAGCGCGCGGATATGGTCCGCAATCACGCGGTAGGGCACCGGGTTCTTCTCATAGGGCACACCCGCTATCGCCTGCGTTGCCTTGATCAGTTCGAAGATGCCGTCCGTGTCGAACACGGTCTCTTTTTTCTGCATCAATAGCGCGATGCGCTCCAGACCCATGCCCGTGTCAATACCCCGGTTCTTCAGCGGCGGGCGCGAACCGTCCATTTGCTGGTCAAACTGCGGGAATACCAGGTTCCAGAACTCCAGAAAGCGTTCCTTCGGGTCGTTTTCCGGTGTGGCTGTCGGATCGATGTCCACGCCCCGGTCGAACAGCAATTCCGAACAGGGACCGCAGGCGCCCGTGTCTCCCGCCGGACCCCAGAAGTTGTCTTTTGCGCCGAGCCGCACGATATGCGCCGGGTTGACGCCGATTTCCTTCTCCCAAATCATCGCCGCCTCATCGTCGTCGGTGTAGACCGACACCCACACCCGGTCCGCCGGGAACTTGAGAACCTGGGTCGTGAATTCCCAGCCCCAAGCGATGGCTTCTCGCTTGAAATAGTCGCCAAACGAGAAATTGCCCAGCATTTCGAAGAAGGTCAGATGCCGCGACGTCTTGCCCACCTCGTCCAGATCGTTTGCCTTGCCGCCCGCCCGCAGGCATTTCTGCGAAGTCGTGGCCCGGCGGTACGGCACCGGCACTTCGCCCGTGTAATAGGGCTTGAACTGCACCATGCCGGCGCTTGTGAACAGCAGCGTCGGGTCGTTGCCGGGGATAAGCCGGTCGCTGCGTTCGACCACATGGCCGCGCTGCCGGAAGAACTCAAGATAGGATGCGCGTATTTCGTCACTCTTCACGGGTATAACTCCCTGTCGTGTTTGGGGTTCAATGGGAGTGTAAAGAATACCAGATGCGCGCAATCCGATGCATCTATCCATGGAACGGGACTATCCATGGAACGGGACTCCATTATGCGTGTTCGCGCATTTCCGGGCAGTACGGCCTCTCGGACGCCGGACTACTTCGGGGACAAAACCAGACCGTGCGGCAACAGCCCGATCCCCCGTCAGAGATGGAACCCGGTCACCCAGCCAAACGGCCCGCCTCCCGCCGACGTTCCGAAAACGCAGCGCTACAGCACCCCGTACTCCCGCTTTCGATCCACACGCCGCGCCACCTCGCTGGCATAACGCCTGCCCAGCGTATCGGCGTGTTCCTTTGTCCACTCCGTCAGGCGTGTCTCGCCCGCCGGGGGGGAGGTGGTGTACAAAAGGTCCGCCATCAACCCCTCAATCTCGTCGCGCGTGATGGTCACATCCCCGGTCCACTTGCCGATGACCCATCCCGCGCCGTACCCAAACCACTTTGGCACCGACACCACCGGCCGGGTGCATCCGAGGATTTCCCCGATGGTTTTCACCAGTTCCCGGTAACTGAACGTCTCCGGGCCGATGGCGTCGATGGTCACATTCTCCGTCCCGTCCGCCTGCGCCACCGCCAAGCCGGCGAAATCTTCCACATGAATGGGCTGCAGCCGGTAATTCCCGTCACCGAACACGCCGAACACGGGGAAGCGCCGCAGCGTCCACGCGATATTGTTGATGAGGATGTCCTCTTTGCCGAAGATGACCGTCGGCCGCAATATGGCATACGATATCCCCGATTCCCGAAGCGCCTGCTCCAGCACCGCCTTGCCGCTGAAATACTCCAACGGCGAGTCCTCCGACGGGTTCGTGATGCTCACATGCACAATGCGCCGCACCCCGGCCCGCTTCGCCGCGTCAAACAGTGTCAGCGTGTTCTTCACCGCTTCGGCGTGCGTGAACAGCCTGTGGTTAAAACGCACCCAGTAGGTGTTGTAAAGCACCTCGGCCCCTTCCAGAGAGGCGGCCAGCCGGTCGGGCTGGCTGAAGTGGAACTTGTGCGTGTCCACCCGGTCGCCGAACGAATTCGCGCGGTGCGGCGAATTGGTGAGCGTGCGCACCTCCACACCCGCCGCCAACAGCCGTTCCGCAATGTACTTTCCCGTATATCCAAACGCGCCCGTTACCACGTGCGTTGTCATGTCGAAAATATCCCTCGCAGTTTAATCCTGCCGTCCCCGGAAGTGTACCCGAAAAGGCGGGGACAGTTTCAATCCGAACCTGTGTTCATGCACTGCCCGGAGGTTCATGCCCGGCGACGGTATTTGCCGAACCTTTGGCCGGCATGGATTTGACGAGGTCTGGTGGGAAAGTGGCGGCATCATCATGGAGCGGGGGCGGTGTTGGCCCGGGACGTCAAAAGGTTCCTTATCCGTCAGTTTGGGTCGCCGGGGAACGGTTGGAATTCCGAGCTCTTTCGTGGCCTCTTTTCAGAATTCTAACCATCATGGCCGCTGCGTCTATCGCGTTCATGAAGTCCATGACGTTCTGACGTTTGTGCCTTTCGCGACGACCCGCACCCGCAAAATGAGACAATCCTTCACCGGCGCTTCCTCAACATCATCCTTTGCCTTGCCAGTCCGTTTAGGACTGGTTTTGGGTCTCGCACCCTTCCATTTGGTAGGATTTCACCCCGTCGGACCCCAGATTCTCCTTGACAGGACCGGGCGCTATTGGGTAATGTTCCTACATACAGGTAACTTACAGGGTCGAACAAGCCCCTTGTTAGGCCAAAATCAGGCGGAAAAACACATGCCTCAGACCAATCCGAAGGTGCGGCGCGAACTGGCCGAGCTTTCCCTGCTTTATGAAATCAGCGAGATTCTCGACCGCAGTCTTGATTTGCGCGACGAGTTGGGCCCGGTGCTCAAGGCGATTGCCAAGCACACCGGCATGCTGCGCGGTACCATCACGCTGCTTAACCGGGAAATGGACGAGTTGGTCATTTGCGCCGCCCATGGACTTACACCCGAGCAGTTGGAGCGCGGCCGCTACAAACTGGGAGAGGGTGTCATCGGCAAGGTTGTGCAGACGGGCAAGCCCATGCTCATCCCGCGCGTGTCGCAGGACCCGCTCTTCCTCAACCGTACGGCCGCCCGGGCCAACCTGTCCCGTGAGGACCTTTCCTACATTTGCGTGCCCATCAAGATGGAGACCGCCGTGCTCGGCACGCTCAGCGTGGACCGCATTTTCGAGGAGGGCGTGGCACTGGAGGAGGACCTGCGGCTCATGCAGATCATCGCCTCCATGATTGCCCGGGCCGTGCGCATGCGCCAGAAGACACAGGAGGAACACGAGCGTCTGCTGACCGAGAATACCCGCCTTCAGCAGGAACTGCGCAAGAAATTCCAGCCGGCCAACATGATCGGCCGGTCCAAAGCGATGCAGTCCGTGTTCGACCTGATTTCCCAGGTGGCCCGCAGCGACGCGACAGTTCTCATCCGCGGAGAGAGCGGCGTCGGCAAAGAACTGGTGGCCCAGTCGATCCACTACAACAGTGACCGCGCGTCGAAGCCCTTTGTGCGCGTGAACTGCGCCGCGCTGCCGGAAAACATCATTGAAAGCGAACTGTTCGGCCATGAGAAGGGCGCGTTTACCGGCGCGATTCGGCGGCGCGAGGGCCGGTTTGAGATGTCGCACCGGGGCACCATTTTCCTGGATGAAATCGGCGACTTGTCGCCGCAAATGCAGATTAAACTGCTGCGCGTGCTTCAGGAGAAAGAGTTTGAGCGGGTCGGCGGCAGCGACACCATCAAAGTCAACGTGCGCGTCATCGCGGCCACCAACCGCGATCTGGAAAAGGCCATGGAGGAGGGCGGATTCCGCCATGACCTGTACTACCGGCTCAACGTGTTCCCCGTGTTCGTTCCCCCGCTGCGCGACCGGCGCACCGACATACTGGAACTGGCCAACTTTTTTGTCGAAAAGTACAGCAGGGAAAACCACAAATACGTGCGGCGCATCTCCACGCCCGCCATCGACATGCTCATGAGCTACCACTGGCCGGGCAACGTGCGCGAATTGGAAAACTGCATCGAGCGCGCCGTGCTGCTTACCAACGACGACGTGGTTCACGGCCACCACCTGCCGCCGACGCTGCAAACCGCCGAGGCGACCAACACCATCATGAAAGGCACCCTCCAGGAGACGCTGGACCGGGTTGAGCGCGAGATGATTGTCGAGGCGCTCAAGGACTGCAAGGGCAACAAGGCCCGGGCCGCGCGCCAGTTGGGTGTCTCGGAGCGCCTCATGGGGTTGCGCGTCGAACGCCACGGCATCGACCCCGCGCGGTACAAGTCCTGACCCCCGCGCGCGGCGCGGTCGCATCAGATTCGGCTTGGTTTCAAACCGGCGGG
>CAZOMH010000336.1:0-5285 GCA_964580415.1 uncultured Nitrospirales bacterium | reverse complement strand
CTGGAGCACGAGCACCGGGTCGGCCGGGCAGGACCCGGCGTTTTCCTCGTTCGCGTTCTGCACGATGCCCATCCAGTAGCGCGCCACGCTGCCGTAACCGGGCGTGTGGTCAATGAGCTTGAACTCCGAATCGCCCACGTCGTTGTCGATGGTTTTCGGCACACCGACACCCACCAAGTCGAGCCCCTGTTCGCGGGCAAGTTTGGCCACCTTGTTTGCCGTGTCCATCGAGTCGTTGCCGCCGTTGTAAAAGAAGTACCCGATGTCGTGGGCCTTGAAAATCTCGATGACCCGCTGGGAATCCTCCTGCTGGTCCTTTTTCAGCTTGTACCGGCAGGTGCCGATGGAACCCGCCGCCGGCGTGTACCGCAGCAGTGCAACCTCATCCTCATCCTGCGCCGAGAGGTTGAGCAGTTCCTCCTTCAGCACGCCCTCGATGCCGTGCCAGCCAGCATACACCGTGCCGAACACGTCCGGGAACATTTTGCAGGTCTCAATGACGCCGCGCAGAGAACTGTTAATGACGGGGCTGGGGCCGCCCGACTGGGCGACGATGACATTTCGTGGCATTGTGCTCGATCCTTTTGTCCGCTTATTTGACCGGCTGTTCCATCCACTCCAGAAGGAATGTCCGGTTGTTTTCCGCAATCTTGCTTTTAATTTCCAACGCCGGACCGTAGTCCGGAAACTCGCCCAGCAGCTTGTTAATCTCCACCAGTCCCGCGCTGCGCCCGTCGAGCAGATACGCTGCCAGCGTGCGGCTCAACCGCGTGCCCGGCGTGCGGTCGCCCGCCGTAATGCGCAGGTCATAGGCCGCTTTTGCCGCGGCATAACAGGGCTTTGCGGCTTCCGACTTTCCGGTCTTCTCGCGCAGGATTCCCGCCAGCGCATACGCCTCGGCCCGGTCCGGCCATTTCTTGCCCACCGCATCATACGCCGCGGTGGCGTCGTCCAGCCGCGTCAACCGCATCAAAATAAGCGCCCGTGTCATGGCCGCATCGGCATAACCCGGGTCGTCCTTCACCGCCTCATCAATTTCGGCCAGCGCCTCTTCCAGCCGGTTCGATTTGAGCAGGGTTGCCGCGTTTTCGTGTTTCTTGGCCGCGAAGATTTTGGGGGCATAACCGCCCGCCGCGGGCTGGCTTGAATAGCATCCCGAAAACAGGCCGCAGACCGCCGCAATCAGGAACAAAATGCCAACACGCCGCGGTCCCATTTTTGAGTGCGCGCGGCCATGCCACCGCTTTCCTTCGCCGGGGCCGTGCCCCGGTGCCGCGAAATACAACTTCGCGGAAAGGCGCGTTCCCGGGAGCAACCCGGGAATAGGGGGGCGGAGCTGCCGGGGCTTCATGCGTTTGCGTCCCGCTCGCTCTGGAGCCGGTACAGAATCTCGCCCGCGTCCGGAACCAGGAGGAAGCCCTCGTCTTCGCGGTTGCGCCATTCCTCCGGATGGATGCTGTCCGGGTTGCGGTAACCAAGATTGATCGCGCGGCATTCCGCCTCGGGAATCATGGTCGCCAGCGTCACTTGCACACGCGGCTTCTCCTCGCCGTTTTCAAAAGTCCCCATTCCGCGCACATGGGTCGAATGGGCCAGAATCCCGCCGGGGATGTCCGTGAACCGCCCCATCTGTTTGAGGAAATAGTCGCGCACATGGTAGCCGATCTTGGCGATCAGGCGGCCGTGTGTCACGCTTACCTCGTGGATGTGCCTGCCGTAGATGATCAGTTCGCCGCCGTCCGCCACCACCGGCTCCAGCTTGTACATGCACTTGCCTGCCGTCCAGATTTCGTCATACATTGGCGGCGCCATGGCCAGCACGCTCTTGAACGGCTTGTCCTTGTAGATAATGTGTGTGTCCGCGCTCAGGTCGGCCGCCTTGTCCCAGGCCTCCTCCGGCGTGCCGAAGAAAACAGCCTTGGTGTCCTTTTTGACCACGGTCAGGCAGAAACAGCGCTTTTCCACCGGAATCATCGCCGCCGCCAGATCGACCACCGCCCGCACCGGGGTGTGTTTGGTCCCGTTAATCCTGTAGTTGGTGATGAGCGCACCCAGCCAGTGGAAGAGATTCAAAATCTCCGCCCCCGAAACCCCCGGATAGAAGTACTTGTTTCCCCCGCTGAACCCCACCACCTCGTGCGGGAACACCGGCCCCACAATACAGACCAGATCGCAGTCCAGCACGCGCCGGTTCACCGTCACCTTTACCGATTCACGCATTAGTCCGCCCGATATGCGCTCAATGTCACTCTCGGCAATCGTGCCGACATGGGCCAGCGCCTCGGGATTCTGCCATTCGTGGTTGAAGATGCCCACATCGCCGTACTTGCCGGCGCGTTCTTCGGCGGAAATACCGAGCAGCGTGCGGATCATTTCATCGGTCATCGGCGGGTGCGTGCCCAGCGCGATGAGGTAGTCCATCTGCTTCACCCGGCCGTGCAGCGCATCGTGCAGCGCCCGGAACAGGAGCGGCATGGGCATGCTGCGGGTCTGGTCGGGGATGATGAACAGCACCTTCCTGCCGTCCAGCGCCATGGTGGCGCAGGCTTCCTGAACGAAAGCGTGCAGTTCGGAAGGACTAAGATAACCCTGTTCGGAAATATGCTGCATGACCATGATTTGAAAACTCCTGGGGATGGGCGCGGTTGTAACGTCATGCCGTCCTGTGCGGTTCCGCTTCCCGTCAGGCGCAGCGAAAGCCCACACCGGAAAAGACCTTCTCCAGCTCCGTGCCGGGCCGGGTGAAGGTTGCCCGCGTGTTGAAAAACTCCCGACGGCGCGGATACTCCTTGCGAAGCCGGTCAAACCACGCGGATTGTTCCTCGGGCGCGGTTAGCGCCAGCATTTCGCGCATGCGCGCATCGTCGGACATTATCTCATAGACGGCGCGAACCGCGCCAGAGAGCGCACCGGTATTGGACGGATCAATGGTGACTTCAGGACAGTCCGGCGCGGGCAGCAGGGGGGAGGGGTCCCATTCGGCCGGACGGTTCAGCGACGCGCAAAGCGCCTCGTACACCTGCCGGGTGCCGTTGACCTTGCCGTCAAAGGAGTAGCCGGCGATATGCGGCGTGGCAATGTCCGCGAGTTTCAGCAGTTCGGTGTCCACCTGCGGTTCGCCTTCCCACACATCCAGCACCGCGGCGCGCAGCCTTCCCTCCTGCAGCGCCGATTTCAGCGCCTGGTTGTCCACCACGGGGCCGCGGGAGGAATTGATGAGGATGGCCCCCGGCTTCATCCGGGACAAAAAGGCCGCATCCGCCAGATGCCAGGTCGCGTGGGGGCCGGTCTTCTCAATCGGCACGTGGAAAGTGACGATGTCGCAGTCCAGGATTTCCCCGATGGGACGAAACACGGGGTCGCCACTCTCGGCCTCAAACCGGGGCGGGTCGTTCAGGACACACTGCAAGCCCAACGCTTCGGCTTTCTGCCGGACCCGCCTGCCCACGTTGCCCACACCCACGATGCCCAGTTTCATCCCGGCCAGCGTCAATCCGTGCTTTTCCGAAAGATGCAGCAGTGCGGCGGTGATGTATTCGCCAACGCTGTTGGCATTGCAGCCCGGCGCGCTGGAGAAGGTGATCCCCTGAGACTGGAGCCAGGCCTTGTCCACATGGTCTTCACCGATGGTGCAGGTGCCCACGAAGCGGACCGGTGTGCCCTCCAGCAGATCACGGTTGACCTTGGTGATGCTGCGGACCACCAGCGCGTCCGCATCGGCAAGCATTTCCCGGCTTATCTTTCGGCCGTGTGCCGTGCGCACCTCGCCGAGCAGGCCAAACGCTTCCCGCCCGTAGGGCACATTTTCATCAACGAGTACTACCATGCTCTCCATTCCTTGCACTGTTGAAAGGCCGCGCTAGCGCGCATATTTGTCCAGGTAATCCCTGGTTTCCATACCATACCCGTAATATTCTTCCAGAACGGCTTTGGTAAGTTGCCAAATGGTCAGGAAGAACGGGATGCACCAGAGAAAGAACAGTTCGGCGGCCCACTCGTACGGCCATGCGTCGGGAATGAAACCGGGGGTGGTCTGAAACAGCAAGGCGCAGATCACCCAGAAACTGCCCAAAGTGAGGATGAGGGAGACGACGACCCCGGCAAAACTGCACCGGCCCGCCGTGCGGAAGAGTGCGGCACCTTTTCGGGGCTTGGGGCTGTCTGGCATCGTTCTGTCTCCCTGCGGTCACGCCCGCAATTCTTTCTCTTCGAGCCGGCAGACGCGGCCCGCGTCCAACCCGCCCAACGGGGTTGCCCGCTTTTCGCAGGATCGGCATTTTTTCAAAAAACGTTAAAAAGGGGTCCGTCCCCATTCTTGTCGCTTTCTCCCACGGTCTACCGCTTCCAAGGCGGCGTGGAGGGCAGATAGGTTTCAAACTCCTCAATCAGCGACGCCTCATAGGCCCCGGCATAGTTGCCTGCGAAGAAACGGTCCAAACCTTCCTCGTACAGCCGCTGCCAGGACTTCTCTTCTTCGCCGGGGTTGATTGGGAAAAACAGGGCGTCATTGGACCGGGCCGCCTTCAGGTCGCCGTTGGCGTCGCCAATCATGAGGACATTCGTCTTCCCGTAGCGTCCTTCAGACGCGAATTTGATGTGTTCGGACTTCGTGCCCACTTCCTGGCCGTTGATGCAGAACACGTGCTTTTCCATGTCCTGCTCGGCCCATTCCCGTTCCAGCGCCTCGCCCGGCGTCTGCGAACACACCATCATGTCGGCATGGGCCTGTGCCTTTTCCAGGCACTCGCGAACGTAGGGGAAGGGGGGGAGCCCGCCCTGTACGATATCCTCGACGGTCTTGTTGACGGCCACGCTCCACGCAAGCGCCTGGTGGACGTCCGGCATTTCCTCGGCCGAATGTTCAGCGCAATAGGCCTTCAGCGCCGGATGGCCGAGCTTGGTTTCCCGTTCCGCCCATGCGCGCAGGTTGGGAATATGGGGCAACTTGATGCCCCGTGCCATCGGTGCGTCCCATTCAGCCAGCAGATCCAAAGTCATAAATAACGCCGGAAACCGGTTTATTCCGCGCCATTTGGAGTAAAGGTTTACGAATTCCCCGGCCATGCGCGCGTATTTGGACACCGCCTGGAGGTTCCAGTGCTTGATGATATTAGGGATGAAGCATTCCTTGTGCTTGATCTCCATCGTGTCAAAGGCACAGCCGTCCGAATCGATGGCAATCAGAAAAGGGTGCTCCGGCTGGTGGGCTTTCAACTTGGCCACAGGGTCGCTCATGGAATGTCAACTCCTTGCTCGGGGGATATTTTGTTCGCCCCCTTCGGGGA
>CAZOMH010000335.1:0-5290 GCA_964580415.1 uncultured Nitrospirales bacterium | reverse complement strand
AAAGTCCGGCGGGGACCATGAAGAGGGTTTCATGGGGAATTCACGCGATGACGGTGCTTTCGTGTTCACGAACCTGCCGGGAGGCAAAGCGCGGTTGCGTGCAACGGTGCAACAGCCCGGGAACAGCATTGCGCGGATCGACGAATTTGAGCTGCCCGCAGGGCAGGCACTGAAGCGGGATTTCTCCTTCGTCCCCGGCGTCGAGGTGTCCGGTGAAATAAAAGCCAAGAATCTTACGCAGCCGCTCCGTGTCATTGCGGTCGAAGGAGAAACGGTCCGCCTGCCGGCGTCCACTTCGGGCAATTTCCTCACTTCCGAGCAGGCCATGCGCACCTTGGGTGCCTGCGGCACGCAACCGGATGAAAAATTCCGGCTCAGGAGCGTGCCTGCGGGCAAGGTGACGTTGTGGGTGCTCTCGGCCTTGAACCGGTCCCCCTACGATGAAATGGTCCCCCTGGCGACCAAGGCGGTAGAGGTCGGCAGGGAGCCCGTGACTGGGGTTGTGCTGGAGGTGCCCTGAGCTATGCGTCCGGGGTGTTTCCGCTCATCCGGAAACTTACCTGCTGTTCGATGGGCCGGAATTTGACGAGGCCGATGCGTTCGATGGTGGCAGGCCAGGGGAGTTCGATGTGCTCGCCCAAGGCGCGGCGCATTTCGCCGACGAGGTGGCGGGAACAGGGCCTAAGGTCAATCGCCAGGGTGCAATGGGGAACCCAGACGCCGGGGACATAGAGCGGCCAGAGGAAATCGCGCAGGCCGCCCAGGGCGCCGCAAAAGGTGTTGTGTATGCTTGTCAGTTCGGGCGGGACCTCGGGCGCGAGGAAGATGACCCCGGTGTTGACGAAGCCCTCAATCCCGCTGAAGTTCAGCGGAAACGGGGCGGTGTTGTCGGCGATGGAATTGAGGTGTGCCGTAATCTGCATGAGTTGGGCGGTGTCAAGGCCGTCAAAACCGCCGAGGGAGATGTGGGGTATGGAATCGCTGGAGGCGAGGTAGGTGGAGATGCCTTCGTTTGCGAGCCATTTCCAGAGTCCGCGGACGGCCGTGTCGGTGCGCTGGTCGAAGAAGAGTTCCACGGCGTAGGGCATGACGCGATCCTCATGTTGGTTGTTGGGGGTATTATAGCGTTTCGCGCCGCCTTGCCGCACGGCGCGGAGGGGCAACCTCCGCGCCGTTCATGCGGCTGCACCGCGGACAAGGGCTGGCCTGGGCGCGCGGTGACACGCTTTCCGCCGCCGTGATTGGGGTTACTTCTGCCGGATGTCGTAGCAGAGCAGGGTGCTGCCATGGCGGATGTAGAGGCGGCCGTTGGCGATGGTGGGATGGGCCCAGTGTTCGCGGTCGCCTTCGGTGACGGTGAATTTGCCGACACGCTCGAACTTGGCGGGGTCGGGCTTGATCAGGCTGACGATGCCTTTCTTGGGGCCTTCGTAGGTGTAGAGCATGCCGTCGGCATATTCGACGACGCCCTGGGAGACTTCCCTGCTGGTCCAGTTCACCTTGCCGGTGGCCCAGTCGAGGCAGACCATTTGTCCGCCGCCGCGGTGGTGGGTGGTGCCGTAGAGGGCACCATCGACGAGCACGACGCCGTGGTGCTGGCAGTCCAACTGGGTGTCGAGCCATTTGACGGTGTAGGACGAGGCGTCCTTGGACAGTTCGAGCAGTCCGCCGCCCGACTTGTAGCCGGCGACGTAGTACAGGAGGCCGTCTTTGTAGATGGGGGTGACGGCGTGAATGTCATACTGGGTGAGGTGTTCGTGTTTCCAGAGCAGTTCGCCGGTGGTTGCATCGACGCAGATGAGGTATTTTGAGGTTTCGGTGAAGATGATGCGGCGGCCGTTGTGGTTGACGAGGAGCGGCGCGACGTAGGAGGTCATGTCGGTCAGGCCCTTGGTGACCCAGACGATGTCGCCGGTCTTCTTGTCGAGCGCGACCATGGCGGCGTCGGGTCCGCCGGGGGTGCAAATGACGTGGTCGCCGTCAATGAGCAGCGCCTCGGCGAGATGCCATTCAGTCTGGGGGGCCTTGAAACGCTCCAGAATGTTGAGCTGCCAGACTATCTTCTTTGCGGGCAAATCGATGCAGAGCAGCGGGCCGAGCCCGTTGAGCAGGTACATCCGGTCGCCCTCGATGGTCGGGGTGCAGCGCGCGCCTGGGGCGGATTCGGCCGTCGTTTCCTTGCCGTAGGGAATCTTGTCAATGATCTTGCCGTCCAGGTCAAGCACAAAGACGAAGCTGTCCTGTTCGGCCAGCGTGCCGGTTACATAGATGCGGTCTTTGACCACATCGACGGAGGAATAGCCGACGCCGAAGCCGTCGGTCTTCCAGAGCAGCGGGGGGCCGTTTTCGGGCCATGCCTTCAGGAGGCCTTTTTCGTCGAACACGCCGGAGCGCTGGGCACCGCGAAACTGGGGCGAGTCGGCGGCGTGGGCGGTTGCGGTGAGGATTAGAAGCGTTACGGCCAGGAACATACTGCGTTTCGTCATTCGTGCAAACCTCTTGTTGTTATTCACAATCCAGTGTTGTCATATTCGTTTATACCTCCCTTTCCTTTTGCAAGGGCAGGGACGGGGTTATCGCGAAACTGTGTTTCGCGGCACCGGGGCATGGCCCCGGTGGGGAAAAGCGGCGGCATGCCCGCACGCACTCAAAAGAAGGCGTTGTTTCGCGCACCTACCGGGGCTGTACCGATTCCAAGAATTCCAGCGCCGTCCGTCATGGATAGAGGCACGTGCCAGAGATCATACCAGTATTGCCTGCTCCTTGTCGTTTTGCCACTGGACGGCCCTGCCGCTTTCCATGGACATGACGGCCATGTGGGCGCAGGCGGCGCCCATGAGACCGGCATCGACCGGGGCGATGGTGGGCTTGCGGGAGCGCATGGCGTCGAAGAAGTTCTGCAGGTGCGGCTCGTTGAGGATGCCCTGCGAGGGCACTTTCTCCTCCTGGTCACCGCGGAAGATGGACAGTTCACCCATCCCGCGCACCTCGGCGGTGCCCTTGGTGCAGAGGTAGCGCTCGACGAGGCCGTAGTGGCCGTTGCCGACGGTGGTGGAGTAGTTGAACTGGAAATTCTCCTTCGGGTACTCGATGATGGCGGTGACCGTGTCCGGGGTTGTTCGACCGTCGTTCATGCAGTAGATGCCGCCTACGGCCTTCACTGTGGCGGGCATGCCGCAGCCGGTGACGAAATGGCACATATCGAGATGGTGCAGCATAAGGTCACCGAAGTAACCATTGGAGTATTCCGTAAAGCGACGCCAATGGAAATAGCGAAGGCCGTCGAAATCGTAGCGCTTTGTGTCCCGCAGGAAAAGCGGCCAATGGGTCGTGGCTTCGTTCGCATCCTTTGGCAGCAGGGACCTGTCGAGGGGTGCGGCGTTTTCGTCGCGGTTCACCCACACACGCAGGGGAGTGCCGATTTCACCCGACTGGATGACTTCGCGCAGGCGCTGGTACATGCCCATGCTGCGAAGTTGTGTGCCGACCTGCACAACAGCGCCGACGGCGCGGGCCCGGTCTCGAACCTGCCTGGCCAATTCCCAGGTGAGGGTCATGGGTTTTTCGGTATAGACGTCCAGGCCGGTATCGAGCGCGGCGAAGATGACTGGTGCGTGGACATGGTCCGGGGTGCCAATGACGACGCAGTCCAATTGGGACTTTTCGAGCATCTCCTCGAAGCGGACGAATTCGGTGGCGTTTGCGTATTTGGTTTTGCAGGCGGCGAGCGCTTTGGCGCGATTGGCGTCATAGGTGTCGGCCACGGCCACCACGTCGACGTCGGCGAAGGGGAGCGTGCTTTGCAGAATGGACCCGGCCCGGGAGCCAATGCCGACAAAGCCGCAGCGGATGCGGTCGTTCGCGCCTAGTATCCGCCGCCGCGAGGCGGCGGTTTCGGCGGTGGCCTCCGCAGTGGCGCGGTGTGCCGCGGCGAGGGTAATTCCAACGGCGGTTCCGGTTATGAATTGCCTGCGTGATAGGGTCATGGTGCTCGCTCCTGTGGTTGAGGCGCCGCCGTGAAGATGGCGACGGAAATGATCACGTCAGGGGCTGGGGGAAGTCAAGCCGTAGGGCATGGGACGCATGGGACCAATGGGACTGATGCGAAGAATGGGATTAGGGGCACGGACAATGTTGTCACCAGCGAATTCACCGTATAATGCACTCCGGTCAGCAAAATTCGAGGACTGAAAATGCCACATCAGAAAGAGAGCAACAAGCAACTTGATCGCCGCGAATTTCTGTCACGCGCGGGCATGGGCGCACTCGCAGGTACGGCCTTGTCCACTGCCGGTGCAGCTCCCGCCCAAGCCGGCGACCGTCGGCCGAATTTCCTGGTGCTGGTGGCGGATGATCACCGGTGGGACATGCTGGGCTGTGCGGGGCATCCCGTGTTGAAGACGCCGCATTTGGACCGGCTCGCGGCGGAGGGTGCGCGGTTCGCCAATGCGTTCGTGACGACGCCGATTTGTTGCACGAGCCGTGCGAGCATCTTAACGGGGCTGTATGCGCGCAGTCATGGTATTCATGATTTCAGCACGGACCTGTCGCCCGAATGCCTTGCGCTTTCCTATCCGGCACGACTGAAGGAGGCCGGTTGGCGGATGGGGTTCTTTGGCAAGCATGGCGTGGGGGCGCATCCGCCGAGTGAGCTGCTTGGATTGGTGGACCTGCCGCCGGGGAAGGAGGCGTTTTACCGGGAGGTGAACGGCGAACGGCGTCATGTGACCCGTATTGTCGGCGACCAGGCGGCGGAGTTTATCCGTTCGTGCCCGAAAGACCAGCCATTTTGCGCGTCGGTGAGCTTTGCGGTCCCGCATGCGGAGGACTATGCGCGGCGTCCCTATCCGCCGGAGGCGGAATTTGAGTCGATGTACACGGATGCGGCGATTCCCGTTCCGAAGCTGGCGGACAACCGCTATTACGAGGCGTTGCCGGAGTTTCTCAAGGACAGCGAGGGGCGGCGGCGCTGGGGTTCGCGGTTCTGCACGCCGCGGTTTTATCAGGAGTCGATGCGGGACGTGTGCCGCATGATCAGCGGCATGGATGCCGCCATTGGGCGGTTGCGCGCGGTGCTTGGCGAGGCGGGGGTGGCGGACAATACGGTGATCCTGTTCATGGGAGACAACGGGGCCTTCTACGGGGAGCGCGGTTTGTCCGACAAGTGGTATGCGTACGAGGAGAGCATTCGCGTGCCGCTTATTGTGTGCGACCCGACCGTGAGCGCGGCAGAGCGGGGGCGTGTGGTGGAGGGTATGGCGCTCAACATCGATCTTGCGCCCACAATATT
>CAZOMH010000334.1:0-5297 GCA_964580415.1 uncultured Nitrospirales bacterium | reverse complement strand
CGACCAACCAGAATGTAGGATTTTTCGGCAAAATTGGCCAAAGTCCGACAGACTGCTATGTCCCCAGTTTACTTCTTCCCCGCCGTGCCCGCAACCGATTGGTCATTTCTGAAAATACCGAAACTAATCCAGCTTCATTTGTCGCAGTTTCCACCTCAGAGTCCCCCCTTGCGTTCGTATTTTGAGCTGCAAGCAGGCGTAGGGTAAATGCCTGGTTCAATCAAAGCCGATATAGGAGCAAGGCTTCGACGGGGGCAAGACATGCGTATTTGTGCCGAGATAGAAATGGGAGCGGAGAGGGCCTATTTGCTTTTCCACTGAAACATTAGTATAATCAGCAGGATTATAATGAATGGCTTCGGTGTTAAGAATATAAACCATTAACGGCCAGAAGGAACATGCGAGGTTGTAGCAATGAACATATCTACGATAAGACCCGGACGAAGGTGGTTTTTGACTCCCCTGTTCTCTGTGTTGCTTATGATTGCGGCCCTTCAAACGGCCTGGGCCACAGACGGTCACCAGCTCATCGGTATCGGAGCATTGCAGGAGGCCAACGGCGGCGCAGGCGTCGCGAGTCCGAAGGACAGCACCTGGGTACTGTTGAATCCTGCCGGCACTGTGGACTTGGGCCGTCGCTTCGATTTTAGCTTTGAGTATTTCAGGCCCTACCGCTACTTGGAACCGCATGGTTTTGTGCTGCCCAACACTGCCGCGGGCCGGATGCAAGATGACGGTGCCTTTCCCATCCCGGCGATGGGCCTGATTTTCCCCCACGGCCAGGGCGCGTTTGGCGTCGGGCTGTTTGCCGTAAACGGCATGGGCGTGGACTACACCCGCTCGCGCACCATCATTCCCCGGATATTCGGCCAGAATTTTGACCGGCGCACACAGTACGGCGTCATGAAACTGAGTCTTGCCTACGCCTACAAGTTTGACAGCGGCTGGTCGCTGGGTGTCTCCGCCAACCTTGATTATGAGCGGTTCAAGACGGACATGCTCACGCTGGGCTTCTGGGAAACCTCCGGCAGGAACAATTGGGATGACGGTTTGGGCGGGGGGCTGACACTGGGCGTGTACAAGACCTGGGACCGGTGGGGTCTTGGCGCTGCCTATACGACGCCGCAGTGGGTGCAAACCTTTGGCAAGTACAAGGACCTGCTTCCGGACCCGATGGACCTGCCGCAGACCGTTCAGGCGGGCATTTCCTTCAAGGCCACGCCGGAGGTGGAACTGCTGCTGGACTACAAGTACATCAATTGGGAGGGCGTGGACCAAATCGTGCGGGCGCCCATAAAGGGCGGTTTCGGGTGGAAGGACCAACATGTGGTGAAGGCCGGCGTGAACTGGACGGTAAATCCCAAATGGACACTGCGCGGCGGTGTTTCATACGGCAACTCCCCAATCTCGGACAAGGTCGTGTTCGCCAACGCGCTGTTTCCCGCCATCACCGAACTGTCCGCAACAGCCGGTGTTTCCTGCGCCATTACGGAAAACGCCGACATCCACTTCACCTACGAGCACGCTTTCGGCAACACTATGACCGACAGCGGCAAGGGCGACCTGTTCTCCATCGTGGGCAAGGGAACGGAGACACACCTGGACGAGAACTGCTTCACCCTGCAGTACAGTTACAAGTTCTGATGCCGCGCCAACACAGAAAACATCGTTACCAACAAACAGACGGCGTCTCGAAAGGAGCGCAACCATGAGCAACCCATCACTGCGTGTATACGATTCCATTCTGGACATGCTTTCAGGCCCGGACAATCCCACGCCGCTGCTGCGTCTTAACAGGGTAACGCCGTTCAAACACGCAAAGGTCTATGCAAAACTGGAATGGTACAACCCGTTCGGCGCCGTAAAAGACCGGGTGGCCGCCAACCTGATTCGGGATGCCGAAGAGCACGGCCAGAAAATCGAGAACCTGGTCGAGCCGACCTCGGGAAACACCGGCATGGGCCTCGCAATGCTGTCCAACGCCAGGGGATACAAGTTCACCGCAACACTCTCGCTGGCCATCCCGGCGGAAAAGCGCGCCGCACTGCGCGCCTTTGGCGCAAACCTCGTCGAGCTCGCCGATGAACTCTGCCCCCTGCCGGGCGCGCCCGAGGGGGCCATGGCCCGGGCCGCGCAGATGGGTTCGCAGCCGGGCTGGCACCAGTTGAACCAATACAAGAATCCCGCGAATCCCGACGCCCATTTTCGGACCACCGGTCCGGAGATTTGGAAACAGACCCAGGGCGCGGTCACCCATTTTGTCGCCGGCCTCGGCACCTGTGGAACCATTACGGGCACAGGCCGGTTCTTGAAATCGAAGAACCCGGATATCAAAGTGCTCGGCGTGCATCCTGCGGAGGGTCACGACATCCCCGGCGTGCGCAGCCTCCGGCAGCTCAAACTTGCGGACTTCTTCAAGACGGACGAATACGACGGCCTCGCTGAAATCGACAACAAGGATGCTTACAGCCTCTGCAAGCGGCTGAACCAGGAAGAGAGTGTCATAGCCGGGCCGAGTTCGGGCATGGCATTGGCCGGCGCCTTCAAATTGATCCCCGATGAACCCGGCGTCGTCTGCGTCGTGGTCTTTCCCGACAACGCCTTCAAGTACACCTCCTCCTTCCGGAAACACTGGCCCGAACTGTTCCCCGCTCAGGCAACCGCCCCGGCGGCCTCGCCCGCCTCCGACATTTTGAACGCGGTCCAGCGCCATGCCGAGAATTCGCCGGACGTTATCAGTCCTGCGGAGACGGTGGAACTTGTCCGCCGGGGTGCCGTGCTTCTGGATGTGCGCACCGTCAAGGAATACGGGGACGGCCATATTGAGGAGGCCCAAAACATTCCGCTGGGCTCGATTGCCGAGGGTTCAGCAGAGGGACTGCCGAAAGACCGCTCGCAGACCATCGTGACCATCTGCGGCGTCGGAAAACGCTCGCTGAGCGCGCTGCTGCTGCTCAAGGCCCAGGGTTACGAAAGGGTCAAGAGTTCCCGCGGCGGGATGCAGTTGTGGAACGCCGAAGAGCAGCCGTTGAAAATCACTTGAGAAGGCCCCGCGCTTTGCTGCGCGCGGCGATGAACTGGCGCAAGCCGAAGGACCCCATCCATGGCTGACATGGCAACAATCTCCCCCCTGTCATTGAAGACCCTGCATGATCGGGAACCGGGCATCCATGTCTTTGACGTCCGCACCCCGGCGGAGTTTCAGGAACTGCGGGTTCCTTTCGCAAAGCTGGTCCCCCTTGAAGCCCTGAAACCCCGTGAGGTGGTTGCGCAGGCCGGCATCGGTGACGCCGACACCATCTATCTTTCCTGCAAGACCGGGGCGCGCGCGGGAATGGCCGCGGAAAAATTCTTGAAAGAGGGTTTCAACAACGTTTGTGTTGTCGAGGGCGGTGTGGAAGGGTGGGAGGCCGCCGGACTCCCGGTCATTCGGGGACGCAGGGTGATTTCGCTGGAGCGCCAAGTCCGTATCGCAGCCGGCAGCCTTGTCGTGCTTGGACTGACACTTGGGTACTTCGTACATCCCGGTTTCGCTGGACTGTCCGCGTTTGTCGGTTGCGGACTCGTGTTTGCCGGCATCAGCGACACTTGCGGAATGGGCATGCTCCTCGCACGAATGCCCTGGAACCAGGCCGGAACAGAACCGCCGAAGGCGTGCTCCCGGTAGCGTTCGGCTCGTTCAAGAGTCAAACGCGCCTGAACAGCCGGCTCAGATGCGCCCTGGCCCGCATGGCCTTGATGAGAAGCGGCGGCAACGGGGCGACCGCAGGTGTCTCCGGCAACTCTCCAGCGTCCCCGCACCCGCTCGGCAGATCAGTTGCTTTGCCTCCTCCGTTTGCGCTGTACATCTGCTCCACTATCCCCAGCACCTGTCTTTTGACCAGCCGCCGCAACGGTGCCTTGGCGATAAGTCCGTACATCGGCGCGGAGCCCTCAAAGGCCGTGTCCGGATGGGTCTTCACATATTCCACCGCATCGCGCACATCCGCCAGATAGGTGTCCGCCACCCGCAGGTGGCCGGGATTCAGGATCATGTGGAGGCTTTCAGGCCGCTGCAGACGGTCCACATGCCACCCGCGCGCCTCCAGTTGGTCTCCCACGGCATAGGCACCCACTTCGGGCCCGCCGCCTCCATAGGCGACAATCGTCACGGGGGGATTGCCCAATACTGCCAGTTCCGGAACAGCGTTGATTCCCGCGATAAAGGTTTTCGCCGTTTCCATGGCCGCCCGCGCGTTGCTCACATAGCCATCCTCGCCGAGACTGTGCAGTGCCGCCCATGCACCGGCTATGGCGCCCCCCGGCCGTGTGCCCGCCAGCGTGGGGGATGCGTAGATACCGCCGCACCAGTCAGTCGACAGGCTGAACTGATGGCGCAGATAGGCCATGTCCGAATAGAGGATTACCGACGCGCCTTTGGCCGCATAGCCGTATTTGTGCAGGTCCGCGGAAATTGAGGTGACACCGGGCACGCGAAAATCGAACGGGGGGATTTCGGCAATCCGCTCTTCGGGCGCTAACCGCTCGACAAAGGGCAGCAGGAAACCGCCCAGACAGGCATCCACATGCACCGGCAGCCCGTGCTTGAGCCCCAGTGCCGCGATTTCGGCGATGGGATCAATCACGCCGTAGGGATAACACGGCGCGCTTCCGACCAGTGCAATGGTGTTCCGGTTGATGCGGGCGGCCATGGCGTCCACGTCGGCCCGATAGTCCTTTTGCAGCGGAACGCTGACCACCTTGATGTCGAAATACCCGCCCGCCTTGTAGAAGGCGGCATGGGCGGATTCAGGCACGATCACCTCGGGGTGGCGAATCCATTTCCGGTGGCTGCGCGCATGCTGGCGGTAGGCCAGCATGGCCAGCAGAATACTTTCCGTGCCGCCCGACGACATGGTGCCGACCGCGGCGTCATCTCCGTGAAACAGGTCCACGGAGATTCGCACCACATCGTGCTCCATGCGTCGCAGGCTCTTAAACGCCATAGGGTTCAACCCGTTGGCGGACAAAAAGAGATTGTGCGCCTCCTGCATCAGCCTGGTGTGCCCGGCGGAATGATGGTAGACCAGTCCGAAAGCCCGATGCTCGCGCCAATTGACGTCATGCCCGCCCAGGACACGAAGTTGCTCCAGAACCTCATCGCCCGGAATGCCCTGTTTGGGAAGTGATACTGCCATGGCCGTTTCCGCCTTCCCTATTTCTTTCGCCGAACGCGCAGCAGATACCTGCCTTCAAAAGGAGTCACGGACAGCACCTCGTGGCCCTGCTCGGCGAGACTCGCGGGAACGTTCTGAATG
>CAZOMH010000333.1:0-5313 GCA_964580415.1 uncultured Nitrospirales bacterium | reverse complement strand
AGATGTACCAGACGCCTTTCCGGCGGCAAATTGGCGGAACGGCGAAGATTTCCGAAACCGAACAGGTCCCGGGTCTGCATCTTGGTTTATTTGAATGGCTGTGCATCGCGGTTGTGACGTCGGGCCTGGCCATGGCGTTCTTTGCTGCCTGGGCACCGGCATCGGACCCGGCGTCCACCGGCGGCACGCTGCTGCTGGCGAAGGGACACGCACAGGCGGGAGGCCTGAAGTTGCCGTCCCACCTCTCCGGTTCAGGCGGACCTCCCCTGATGACGGCGCTGTATGCGGCGGCCTACTACGGCGGCGGCGAACGTCCCGCCGTGCTGCTTGCCTGGACGATGGGCCTGCTGGCCTGTGCGGCGGTTTACGTGCTGGGAAAGCGCATTGCGGGCCGGAAGGCGGGCATGGCCGCTGCGGCGGTGTTCGTATGCATGCCGGTGTTCTTCGACCAGGCCTCGACGGCCTCAACGGGGTTGGCGCAGGCATTGTTTGTCCTGCTGGCACTGGCGGCGCTGCTCGCGTGGATGGACGAGGGCGACCCCGGCCGCCTCGCGTTGGCCGGCTGGATGGCCGGGTCGGCCGTGGGTGTGAGTCATGCCTGCGCCCCGTTCGCGCTGTTGCTGCCGATGGCCGCACTATTTGGCGCGGGCAAGGGGCTGGACGATGCGGGATGGGGCGCGCGCCTGCGCGGCGCGCTGGGCCTGGCACTGGCGACCGCACTGGGTGCGGCGCCGTTTCTGCTGCGCACTTGGCTGGCCACGGGCGATCCCGTCTTTCCCTGGTTTCAGGCACTGTTTCCCTTGAAGTCGCCGGCCTATCCCCATGTGGCCACCATGACGGCGGACCCTGCTTTTGTGCGTGACGGCTTTGGGTGGGTTGGGTTCTTGCGGTATCCGTGGGACGTCATTATGCGTCCGTGGCAGTTTGGCGGCTGGGCAAAGTCGCCGGGCGGCATGCTGCTCGCGCTGGGTGTTCCGGGGTTCCTGTACGGCGGTCGTCGCGCGTGGGTCGCATCAGTGCTGGCCGTTGCCGGTGGGGCGGCACTTTGGTTCACGCAGCGGGGCGCACTGCCCGCGCTGCCCTATTTTGCGCTGGTGACCGCGGTGTGCGGTGCGTCCGTGGTGCGGCTACCCCGCTGGCGCGGCGCCATGGCGGTCGCGCTGTTAACGGGATGTGCATTTGGTCTTGGCCTGCACGCGATACGCCTCCGCGACCAGGGGCCCGCATTGATGGGCCGTGAAACGCGCGAGGCCTACCTCACCCGCCGCGCGCCGCGATACGGCGCGTGGGCCGCCATCAACACGCGCGCGGCCCGCGTCCCGGGCGCGCATGTGCTGGTGTTCGACGACAGTGCCTACTTTGCCGACGTGCCGGTCTACGCCAATCAGGAACGCCTTCGGGTCGTGGCACAAATGCAGGGTGGGGAACAGTTGAAATGGCTGCAGGGACAGCGTGTGGGATTGATCGTTCTGCCTGAAGATGCATTGCGGGAGGATTCATCCCTGCCCCCCGAGGTGCGCGCCATGGCAGCCTTTTGGAAGTCGAACACGGCGACCTTCCCGGTGGTTGAACACCTCGACCTGCCCCGCATCGCCGACGAGGGCGTGGAGCGGATCGAAGTACTGGCCTTCACGCCCAATCCGTGAGGCCGCCGTTTCCGAAGAATGTTCCCCATGTTCGGATAGCACAACGGGTTTATGAACAAAAGCCCCGTTGGGGCAAACACAACATGGTGCCCGCGTGCCCGGTCGTACAACATGGGCACTGTGGCACGCAGGGTCCCGGTCACGGGAATCCGCCTGGGACCTGTTTTCGCCTGCCGATTTCCCTACTTCGCCTCCGCCATCTTGCGGATATCGTCCGCGCTAAGGGCCTGGCGGAGGAAGGCCACGCCGCTGATGTCTCCCTGGAAATCTTCGGTGTCGCCAAAGAGCGGGTTGCAGCCGATGCCGATCTTTTTTGGGTCGGAGGTGAGCATTTCGGGCACCGCCACGGAACCCGTCTCTTTGCCGTTGACATAGAGGCGCATGGATTTGCCGTCTTTCACCAAAGCCACATGCGTCCAAATGCCCGCTTCCACGCGCACGCCTGGTGTTTGATAACAGCCGCCGGGCTGCTCGATGCGGGCGACGACTTCGTCGCCCGTGATGGCCACGCGCAGCGCATCGTTGGAACCGGCGTACCATGCGGAGGCTATTTCGCGCCAGTTCTTGTCGCCGCCATCCACCTTCCCGGCGCGGAACCATGCGGCAAAGGTGTAGGCGCGCAGCGGAAATCCGGGGGTTTCGTAGACCAGTTTGGACGAGGTTCCGTTAAACGCAAGCGCGCCCTTTTCGTTTCCGTCCGGGCCGGGCGCGGGTGACAGGTCGCGCTCTTCGGCAATTTTGCCCTCCTGCGGGGCGGAGGAGCCGTGCAGCGGCGCGCGCAGCACGGCACCCTTGGTCCGGCTTGGCTGGGACAGGTCGACCGTGAAGACGCGCGGGCCGTCCATCGCCTTCGTTTCCTGTCCGTCACTATGCGCGGTAACTTGCCAGTAATAGGGCTGATCCCCGTCCAGATGGATGCCTTCCATCCCAAGGCTTGCCGCCGTAATACCGCCAACACGATGCACCACCTCCTTCAGTTCGGAATCGCGGGCAACGACCAAATCGAATTGGGTGCCCTCGGGCAGCGCGTCCCAGGAGAAGGTCAGGTCCTCCGGCGACAAACGCGCATTGTTCTCGGGCAATTCCAGGGCAAACGGCGCGGGAGGCGCATTGCGCACGGGCAGCCATGTTTCATAGCGCGTGCCGTGCGCGCCCGCGGTGGCGAAGTCCACCAGGGTTACGGTCTTGCCGTCGGGTGCGGCGGCCCGCAGTGCCGTGATGGGCTCCCACTGGCCCACGCCCGGTGCGACCGGCTCCAGTTTCAGCGCTGCGAGATCAAGTTCGGGAATGCCGGCCGGATCAAAGTCATTGTACATCTGGTCATAGGTGAGCAGGACGGGGCCCCGGTAGAGCGAGGTCTTCCAGCCCACATGCCCGTCGCCGCGCAGGGCGCGCACGCTCATGTCGAAGTCCATCGCAATGGTGTCGCCGTCTTTCCACTCGCGGCTGATTTCGAAGTAGGTGCCCGGCTGAGCTTCGGGCAAGGCAGGCGAGACGCCTGCGATACGGCCGGCATCGTTCACGCGCACCCGGGTCTTCTGCGACCATGCGGGAATGCGCAGGAACAGGGCGGTCTCTTTCGGTGAGCCGGGATGGACCGTAATCTTCAGCGCGCCTTCCTTCGGAAACACGCCTTCCTGGTCGAAGCGCCAGACCGCCCCGTCGTCGAGCTTCGCCTCCAGCGTGCCGGGACCGTAATAGTTCAGGTAAAGCCCGTTCGCGCCGCCGAGCAGCGCCCACTCGCTGATCATGGCCAGGCCGCGGGGACCGTTGACGGAGCAGCAGTTGAGTTCGGGCGTGCCGGGACGGGACTGGAACACAATGGAGTGCGCCGAGGCAAGGCGTTTTCCAGACATGGGCGTGTCGTACGTACACCAGCGCCCGCTGGGGTGCTCGTAGCCGAGCACGGCGTTCCACGTGGCCAGTTCGAGCGCGTCCGCCACGGCGGGGTCGCCGGCGAGCTTGAGCGTTTCGACACTGTAGGCAATCCACGCAACCGTGCAGCAGGTTTCGATGGAACCGGACATGAACGGGTTGCCCATGGCCTGCTCGTTCGTCGAGAAACTGCCCGTGTTATGCACATCGGTGCGGCGGATGCTGGACCACCAGTGGAGCAGCGCGCCGCGGTACTGGTCCTCGCCGGTGATGCGGAACAGTTCGGCCAGGCCCAGCATGGGGTGCAGGCTTTCCCATCGCGGCTTGGGGGTTTGGTAGTACTCGATACCCGTCTTGGCCAGGCGCAGGTAATCGCCCGCGGGCGGCGTTTCCCAGTCCTTTTCGATTTCGCGCATGAGCCGCAGGTAGTCCGGCTTGTGCGTCTCGCGGTAGAGCAGGCCAAGCGCGTGAATGACGGACATGTTCATCTCGGCGGACCCGGCGTCATAGATGCGCCTGCCCGTGTCGAGGTAGGTCTTGCAGATGAGGTCCGCGGCGCGGATGGCTGCGTCCAGTGCATTCTGGTCGCCCGTGTCCTTGTACCAGGTGTACAGCGCGAGCATGGCATGGTAGTGGCCCCACAGGTCCCAGTTGCCCAGCAGCCGCTCCTTCTTTGGGAAGGGGCCCAGATAGCCGTCGTCGGCCTGGGTGGACAGGAAATCCTTGATGGTGGCGCGGATGATCGCATCCAGTTTCGGGTCGTCGTCCAGCCGCCGCATCATGATCGCCGAAGTCAGGTACTTGCCGATGAACTCGCCCGCCCAGGGGACCGGGTCCTCATAGGGCGGCTTGCGGTCGCGCAACCGCATCATCTCGACCATGCCGGGATTCGCCTCCGGCGCGGTCAGCAGCCACTGCGCGGTGATATTCTTCACATAGCGCCCCATAACCCCCTCGGGGCGCATCGTCACACTTGGCCGCGCCAGTTCCTGCGGCGCTTTGGCCTCCGCCCCCCCCGGAACCCCGCCCGCGGCCGCCAGCAAACACAAACCCAGTCCCGCCATGCCTGTCAACATCGCTCAACCCTCCGCCGCGCTGAAAGGCGAAACGATTCCGCGCTCCGCGCTGCCGCTCGAATATACCATCCGGGCGGGTTATGGGCCAATCCTTTGCCTGACCGCGAAGTCGTCGTGCCGCATCGATTTGGTGAGGAACACTTGATTGACCGGCAAAGAGTTGAATACCGCCGCAATTGTTTCGCGAGGAAAACCCAAGAATGCCCCCCAAAGGGGCGTCATGTCGATGGCTTTTTCTTCTTGCTGTCCCACAGGTCCCGCACTTTCCACCAGCCCATCCCTGTTCGGCGTCAGCGGCAACAGAAAGTCCCCCGGCTGGAAAACCAGCCGGGGGACAGCAGATAAAATACATGTGTAAAACGATTTAGCCCTTGAACGGCTTTCCGGGAACCGGGATCGGGCCGACCGGATAGGCCTTGTCGAAGTCGAGCACTTCGGGAACAATGCTCAGGTCGCTGTTGAGCGCCTTGTCCCAGGTCAGTTCCTCGCCGGTGTAGGCGGCCATGCGGCCCATGATTGCCGTCATGGTGCTTTCCGCGGTGCGGAACAGTTCATTGGCATAGGGCGCCTCGCCGCGGATGGCCGCAAACAGGTCCATATGCTCCTGCACGTAGGGGTCGATGCCCTGTTCGCCCATGTCCTGGCAGTTGCTCTTGCCGGTGGTGCCAACCACGTGTTCGGAGACGTCATTGGCGCAGTCGTTCAGGTGGCGGGAC
>CAZOMH010000332.1:0-5313 GCA_964580415.1 uncultured Nitrospirales bacterium | reverse complement strand
CGCCCCAACGCCGCCGGGAGAAAAGAGAGTGAAACCGCCCGAGGCGGAGGGCGCGGCCGTATTGCCGTTGCCCGCCGCCACCGAGAAGACATTCTTTCACCGTGTTCGAAGCTGGGCCGGCGACTTTGTCCTGGACGGGACCGTGCGCAAGGCGTTGAAAAAGAGCATCGGCGCGCTGCGCGTTTCGGAAGAGGACCTGCGAAAGAACAAGGTGCCGTCCATATGCCTGATTGGAAAGAGGGACGGACTGTATTATCTCGCCGAGGCACTGCACGAGCGCATGGCGTCACTGGAATATGTGCAAATAGAGGGGGCCGACCACTTCACCACCCCCCTGTACAGCACTTTCCAAAACAGTCTGGACGAATTCTTCCTGCGCCACCGGTCTCCGGTCAGCCGGTAAAATCACTCACGATCTGAAGAATGATACCCGCAATTGCGGATGCCAGCCCAAAACATACCGCCACGGCATAGAGTGCAAGCAGCGCCTGCGACACCCGGCGCAATGTCCGGTCCCATCCGCCGGCCATGGGAAGCCCGCCCAGCAGCGCCACGGGCAGGCAAAGAAGCAGGGTCCAGAACACAAGAGTGCCCTGTTCTTGCAGGTACCAGCCCCACGGACCCGTCTCGGGAACGGGACGCTTTGCCCAGGTGATCATGGCAAAGACCAACCCTTTGTATGCGTATTCCGCCCCCAGATACAGCGCAACGGAAACAAGCACCGTCACTGCAAGCCGCCATGCGAGGCGCACCGGCCGCAACCGCCCACCGGCGGGCAGCGCGCCGGTGGCGCGCAGCCAGAACCAGACGCCCGCGTAGACCGTCAGCGCCAGCGGCCCCGTGGCCAGCCCGAGCATCAGCGCCATCAGCCTCACCGCCCACGGCGGCAGACCGGACTGCTCGGACATCCAGAAACAGACGCCCAGCCAGCGGCGGTTCGGACTGCTCTCCGGTCCCCGGTCCGCTTCGGCCTGCGCCACCGCCAAGATTTCCCGCGCCACCGACTCAGGAGAACCGGTCCTGCGAATGGCCTCGCGAACGGTCTCGTCGGAAAGAATACCGTCGCCTTCGCCCTGCAGATACCCTTCGACACGACCGCGCACCCGCGCCACCGCCCGGTCAATGACCCTAGGCTCCGTGTCGCCTTCCAACGCCCGCATCACCTCGTTGAGGTAGCGACCCACCAGCCATTCCTGCTTTTGTGTCAACCGCATGCCGTAATCCCCGGTTCACGCCCAGTATACAAATCACGCCACGCTGGGTCCAGAAGAAGATTGTTGGCAATAAGACCGTGACATGGTTTCATGCAATGCAAGCGTTTTCCCGCGCGCAAAGTCCGGCCACTGCGATTCCAAAAGGGTCCACATACACCGTTGCCGCGCGGTTGCCGCGCGGTTTGTGCCCAATATAAATTTCTGTTATTCTCACTTTCGGTCGAAGCGGCTGGTCCGGGATTATGCGTCTTGTCGTGTGGAAATGATCGCCCAACGCACCGGGATTCGCGTGCATGGAGGCAATGGCACATGGAACGGTTTCTTCGTTGGTCCCGTGGAAACGCCCCGATTCTGGTCTTGTTGCCCCTTTTGCCGTTCCTGGGTTCCTGCCGGGAAGCATCCCGGTTCGCATTGACCACTGTGGTGTCGCCCGCCAATGGAGGCATCGTCACGGCAAATCCGCCGGACGGCCCCTATGCGGCCGATACAGCGGTGCAACTTACGGCCCAGGCGTTTGCCGGGTTTGTGTTCCATCATTGGGAAGGGGATTTGACTGGAACGGCCAATCCGGCCGCACTGACGATAACGGCCGCGGCCTCTGTCACGGCGGTCTTCCTGCCCGATTCGGTGGTCACCCATGCGCTGACGGCCGCGGTGACGCCCGCGGACGCGGGCACCGTGGCGGCAAACCCGCCGGACGGCCCCTATGCGGACGGATCGGAGGTGCAACTTACCGCCGCACCAGTTTCCGGTTTCGTGTTTCATCATTGGGAGGGCGACCTGTCCGGAA
This sequence comes from uncultured Nitrospirales bacterium, assembly GCA_964580415.1. Taxonomy (GTDB): domain Bacteria; phylum Hydrogenedentota; class Hydrogenedentia; order Hydrogenedentales; family CAITNO01; genus CAITNO01. Next base: position 3,309 of record CAZOMH010000332.1, on the reverse strand, counting down.
CGGCCAATCCCGCAACATTGACGATGACGGCCGCGGCCTCTGTCACGGCAGTTTTCCTGTCCGATTCGGTGGCCATGTACCCGCTGACCAAGGCCGTGTCGCCCGAAGGATCGGGCACGGTAATGGTGGACCCGCCGGATGGCCCCTATCCCGACGGGACAGAGGTAATGCTTTCGGCCGCAGCGCTTCCCGGATTTCTGTTTGATCACTGGGAAGGCGACCTGACCGGCGCGTCCAACCCGAATTCGATCACAATGACCGGACCCATCGCGGCAACGGCGGTGTTTGTTCCGGATTCCTGGGCAAACACGTTCGGCGGGACCGGATCGGATACTGCCTTTGCCATCCAGTCCACATTGGACGGGGGGTATATCGTTGCGGGAGAGACGGACTCTTTCGGCGCGGCCGGGACCAATATGTATCTCGTAAAACTGGATGCCCTGGGGAACAGGGAATGGGCAAAGGTCTTCGGCGGAACGGGCAACGAATCGGCCAACGCCGTGCGGCAGACGGCGGACGGCGGGTACATACTCGCCGGCTACACCAATTCCATCGGCGCGGGCGGCTATGATTTCTACGTGGTAAAAACCTCTGAAACCGGCGCCCTGCAATGGGCAAAGCCCTATGGCGGGGCGGGCGATGATCGCGCCAGGGACATTCTGGTGGGCACTGGAGGATATTACGTCCTGGGATTCACAACGTCGTCGGGAAACACGGACATGTTTCTGCTGATGATTGACCTCGCGGGAAACTCCCTGGGAAGCAAGACCTACGGTGGAGCGGGATACGATGCGGGCGAATCCATTGCCCCGGCGAATGGCGGCGGTTATGTCCTTGCCGGAAACACGACTTCCTTTGGCGCGACCTCGGTGGACGCCTATCTTGTGAAGGTGAACAGCGGCGGGGAAGTGGTCTGGTCGAAGACCTTCGGCACCGCCAAACCCGACTACATTTCGGCGGTAATACAAAGGAGCAGCGGATGGGGATATGTGCTGGCCGGGAACACCACCTCGGCCGACGCCGGAGACGATGAAATGCTTCTGGGGCTGACCAACAATGACGGGGATGCCATTGCGGTTCCCTTCGGGTGGAACAAGAACGACCACGCCCAAGCCGCGGTCGCCGCCCCCGACGGCGGCCATGCCATAGCGGGAGACACGAATTCATTCGGGGCGGGCCAGTCGGATTGCTGCCTCATACTGCTGAATTCCACGGCCAGTATCGTGTGGCAGAAGACTTACGGCGGCGCCAAAGACGACGCGGCGGAAGCGGTGGCCCGCACTCCCGACGGCGGCTACATCCTCGCCGGGTACACGTACTCTTTCGGGGCGGGCGGACGCGACATCTATGTGGTCAAGACAAACGCGGACGGCGACGCGCCAGGTGCGCCAACGAACTGACGGTCAGGCGCGCAGTGCTTCGTCCGAAGCCGGGCGCATGCCGCAAAGCGTCCAGGGCGACTCGTAGAAGATGTCGCGGGTGATGCCCGCGGCCGTGTCCGCATCGAACATTCCCCGGGCCACCTTTGCCGACAAGACCTCCGCCAGGAGTTGCCGCACAACGCGGCTCTTGGCATAGGTCCACTCGATGCAGTAGGCGTCGGAGATAAACCCGACCTGTTTGTTTGTCGGCAGCATGTCAATGCGCTCGTCCATGATCCGCGTCATGATGGAGGGGAAGAAGTTGTGCCACCAGTAACCGGCAAGCGACAGGTTGGGCAGTTCGCGGCAAAGCGTGCAGAGGGTCTGGTTGGCGTGGGCGCTCGACACGTGGCACTGGAAGCGCACACCGGGATGGCGTCCGATCATCTCCGCAAGCTGGGCCAGCGTGTGCTGCGAGATACGGCTCGATGTCTCAAAGGGAAGCGGTTCGGCCGCCGTGCTGAACTGGAACAGCAGCCCGTCGCCAAAATGCTTCTCGAAAGAGGAGATGAACGCCTCGTTGATGTAGGAGGCGTAGACATCGCGTTCTGCCGGGCCGGCCTGTTCCCGCCGGGCGAGCGCGGCGTTCATCTCCGCGTCGCCCACGGGCCGAAAGTCCACATCGGTCGAGATGTGCGTGGCGTTTGACGTGATCTGGTCCGCGGGAATGTGGCTCACGAACCATTCCACGGCGGCATGCACATCGTCCAGCGTGCGGATGGTCCGGTCCGGTTTCGGCCGGACGCCGCCTATGGGCGAGGGACTTTCCGGATTGCGGCCCCAGCAGCGTTCCAGTTCGTACACGGCCGTGTCGTATTCGCCCCACTGGCAGCGCGTGAAGAAGGCCCATTCGAGCGAATACTGGAGGATGGCGTCGTCCGGCCCCGTCCCGTCCGCATCCGCGCCGCGCCGCGCCAGTTCCGTACACAGGCGCTTTATGTTTGCGCGCCGGATGATCTCGCGGTGCCAGGCGCGGTCGTCGGCCCGTTCGCGAATGATGGCGTCCAGGGTGCGCCAGTTGTCGAAGGTGATTTCCTCTTCCCACCCGTACAGGTCGCGAAAGAGGATGCGCATGGCCCAGCTCATGCTCGTGTTTCGCACGTGCCGCAGATAGGGAATGGCCTCCACAATGCGGGACTCGGCCTCTTCGGGGGTGGGCCAGTTCGGGTATTCGGTGAGCCGTTTCCCGCTTGGACAGCCGGCGGCGTAGAGATCGCTCACCGCCATGTGGTAGAGCAGGATGTCGTGCAGGCCCCGGGCGCCCAGCTTTCCGCCCACCAAATGCGTGTGCGCGTCCAGGATGGGCGTCGCAGCGATACGGACGCCAAGTTCAGCCTGAATTCCAGCGAGTTCCATGACCAGTTCCTCTCGTGTTTGATCACTGCCATATCCGCGTCGGTGTCCTAAGCTTATCCGCCGCAGTGCCGGCACATCAAACAGGCGCCGGCAGCCGCGGCGATTCCGGCGCAGTTGCTTGTTTTGCCCGGAATGGCTGCATTTTCGCGCTTGGCGCCGGCGGGCCCGCCCGGATTGCGGGTCTGCGGGGCTCAAGGCGGTGTGCCGCCTGCGCGGGTTTGCCCGAAAATGAACACTCCCGATAACCCTCACGGACGCAATGCGTTACCCGGAGCAAAAATCACGCGCAGCAGAATCGCTGTGCGGGCTGGCGGTCTGTGTTACGGGCCGCGCGCGGTCTCTTTCGTTTCAGCCGGCGTTGGCATCCGCCACGGGCGCGGGGGGGAGGCTGTTGTCCGGAGCGGGGGTGCCGGCGTCCCAGCCGCCGCCGAGGGCCTTGATCAGCAGGACGGACGAAACCATGCGCTGGTTGAGAAACTGCGCGTCGGTCAATTCATTGGTGAGCAGGGTTTTTTCGGCGACGACCACGTGC
>CAZOMH010000331.1:0-5332 GCA_964580415.1 uncultured Nitrospirales bacterium | reverse complement strand
GCGAACAGATGGGCGCATCCCTGTGGACGACCAGGAAGGTGATCGAACCCATGGCCGAGGGCACGCGCATATTTGCCGGGGGGCAGGGGGACTATCAGCGGGAAGTTCTCCCCAAGCTCGAAGATTCCTACGCGAGGCTGGGCGAAGCGTTGGGCCGGGACTGGGACGCGCGGGAAGTCGCCCAAGCGGAACTGGGATGGTGGGTGGCCCGGCGCACTCCGGGGGAAAATGCCCCGGAACAGGTGGGTGCCAGGATTGCCCATCTGTACACGCTCATTTATGAGCGGGACAACGCGGACGTGCAACGGGCAGGCGTGTTGCGGGCCAAGGCGGCCGCGCTTCGCGATGCCGGCGGGAAGAACGCCGACTGGGCCGCCATTGAAGCGCTGTTGCTGGAGTCGTATACCGCGCTGCGGGAGGGTGTACAGTGAAGTGGTCGGCGGCGTTGGTGGGAGATCATAAATGGTTGTTTTGCCAATTAAACACATTGATTGAATTTAGCGTTTGTGTTAATTTGATTACATGCAACTACGGGTGAGATGGCATCACGGTTGATCATCCCCTGCTGAACTGGGGTCATGAGAAATGAAAGGAATTATCATGTTTTCAAGAAGGAAGAGTGCCGGTTTTACGCTCATCGAACTTTTGGTGGTGATTGCCATCATTGGTATTTTGGCGGCCATTCTGCTGCCGGCTCTGGCGCGGGCGCGGGAGGCGGCGCGGCGCTCCAGTTGCCAGAACAATCTCAAGCAGTTCGGTCTCGTGTTCAAGATGTACTCCAACGAATCGGGCGGGGCTTTCCCGCCGGTGCAGCATCAGACCTACTGCAACTCGGGCTGCCAGGGGGTGCTGCTGACGCCGCTGGTGACCGGCGTCTATCCGGAATATGTTTCGGACCCGAAGATTTATGTGTGTCCTTCCAGTTCCTCGCACAAGATATCGGACATGTTCTACGACGGCAAGGAAGGGGGCGAGTGCGTGCTGAACTTCCGCGGGGCCGATTTCAACACCACCGAATACAACAACTGGTGGGCCGCAACCTGGTCATACCTCTACTTTGGATTTGTCTACGACCTGTGCGACGAGTCCACGGAGAATCTTGTGGACGGAAATGCCACCGGGATTATTTCTATTCTGCAAATGCTCAAGCCCGATCTGGTGGTGCCGCCCAATCCGATGGTTCCGGCGCAGTTCGTGTACCACTGGATGAAGATACTGACCACGGTGCCGGCCATGGGAAAAATGCCCTACAACCAGCGCGGCGCGGTGGATGCCTTTGACAAGGACACGGACGGTGTTGTCGATGGCAGCGGTGTGCCTTGGGGTACCGGGCGCGGCACGAAAGTCTATCGTCTCCGGGAAGGAATAGAACGTTTCATGATTACCGACATCAACAACGCGGGCGCGTCCAACAAGGCGCAGTCCGACATCTTCATCTTTGGCGACATTCTTTCGACCAAGGCGTCGAGCTTCAACCATGTGCCTGGCGGTTCCAACGTGCTGTACATGGACGGCCACACGGAGTTCCTGAAGTATCCCGGCACCAAAGCGCCGGTGACGAAGTCCTTTGCCCTGACGGCATCGGGGCTGTCACATTAGTGTTGGAATCGGGCGGGTGCCCGTCGCCAATGCGGCGGGCGCCCTTGCCGTCTGGAAATTGGCTCCGGCCATGATGCATAGTCAGTCATGTGCCCGGCATGCATGACCTTCAAGAGGTTCTTCCCGGACTGCCAAATGCACATGCGCCCCATATGTCCCATTAGTCCCATCAGGGTATCCCGTAGAGGTTTCAGCCAATGCAGTTGACCCTGCTCGTTTTGTTGACAGCAAACATGCTGGCCCAGGCGCCGGCAACCGCAACCGGGCAGGAACTCTTTGCGGACCCTGAATTCCATCAGGGTTTCATGCTCACCGCGGCAAGCCATCCGGCACCGAAGGAGGAACTTGGCCCACTTCACTTCGGGGAAAAATACAATGGATTCAAGCCGGAATGGCGCATGGCACAGTGGGGTACCCGCGAGTTGCTTCAACCTCAGCCTTATATTTGCGCTCCGATAGTCAACCGGTGTTGGGCTGACAATCAGGCCAAAGAGGTTGTGTATGAGTACTGGGGCCCGGAGCCGGCCGGTATTGGTCTGGTGGTGCACGGTGATTATGAGTACGACGGGCGTATGCGGGCCGCGGGGGAGGCCTGGCCGCACCTGCTGATTGAACAGCGTTTCAGCAAGCCTATTCTGCCAAAAGACTGGAAGACGCTCTCTTTTTCCATGAAGTGCCGTATAGAGTTCTGCAAAGCGGCCCCATGGAGTGAGGGCAAACTTGACCCGAAACTCCATACCGCCCAGGTGTCCGCGTTTTGGACCGTGCACAATGTCAGCAAGGGCAATCCGGACTGCGGCGACATGATATGGTTTGGAATTCCCTTCTTCGATGCGCGCTATCCCATACCCCCGGCCTATTATGCGTTGGACGCCGGCAAGGAGGACGCATCGGGAAAGTTCATTTGCATGCTGGACGGCAAACGCTTCTGGAAAAATCCCACAGGGGACGGCGCCCCGCAATCGTTGGAGGTGGATATGCTGCCGCTGTTGCGGGAGGCATTGACCATCGCGCAGGAGCACGGCTTCCTGAAGAATACGCAATTCGAAGACCTGGCCATGGATTCGTTCAACCTCGGCTGGGAGATTCCGGGACCGTACGACGCGGCGTTCCATGTGCGGGGCTTGTCGATGCGGGGTGTGGAATAGGCGACCGCACGGATGGGTCGAGTGTGACAACTGGAACTAAGGCAAAGGTACAGTCTTTCTGGGCAACGCACGAACTCACAATTCGAAAGTAAGCTTGGTGAATTGTCCTATATCCCCCTTTGAAGAAGGCAGGGACAAAAGTCGGCTGGGGATGCATTTCACCACAAACAAACCGCACGGCCTCCCAAGTCCCCCATTGAGGGGGCTTGTCCCGCCGAAGCTTCCTGGCGAAGGCGGATGGCCCGAAGGGCCAGTGGGTGTTTTTTTCCGGGCGTGTCAGAAGCATACACTCCCCGCTGCTTCGCGGCACCCCCCTCAATGGGGGATACAAGACTTGTGTCCTCCCTGTCTTCGAAGGGGGATTGATAGCGTCTCTTCCAGTCCTGGGCGTAACGTACAGTTTCATATGTCCTTCGTGAAACCTGCGGGTCACCGCCGTGTCAAATGATTCAGTTCTATTCGGTGACCCCGGAACAATGAATGAGGAAAACCAATGAAGAAGTGGCTAAAGCGCATACTCCTTGGTCTTGCTGCCTTTACCGCACTGCTGTGCATTTTTTTCTACTTCTGGGTAATCCTGCCGCTCTGGGGGATGCCGTTCAATGCGCAGCGCCACGGCAACCCGCCGCTGGTGCCCGCATGGGCGCTCGAATGCTGGCTCTGGGAAGGTGACGAGGAGCAGTTAAACGCCAATTACACGCTCGAATTGCTCGACGGCTATCGTGGCCACGATCTTCCAGTACGGACCTATCTGATTGACTATCCCTGGGCGACGCGGCTGAATGATTTCAACATGGACGAGAAACGCTATCCGAACCATAAGGACTTTCTTGCCGAGCTGAAGAAGCGAAATATCCGGACCGTCATGTGGATGACCACCATGGTGAACAGTACGAACGGGGACCGCGATTTGCTGGAATCGGCGGACTGGTTCAAAGAGGCGGCGGGCAAGGGGTACTTGTGCGGAGGGGATTACCAGTGGAAATGGTGGCTGGGCAAAGGGGGCTTCATAGACTACACCAATCCGAAAGCCATGAATTGGTGGCACGGCATGCAGGATCAGGTGTTAGACCTTGGGATCGACGGATGGAAGCTGGACGACACCGCATCCATGTTCACGTCCCGTCCAGTGGGGGTGCCTGCGTTCTATCAGAAGACGCAGGCGGGCTGGATGACGACCCGCGGCTACATGGACCATTTCTACCGCGACGAGTACAAGTACGGATTGTCCAAGAATCCCGAGTTCATCACGCTGGGCCGTCCCATTGACAGCGTGATTCCCTGGGGCCATCCCGAGGGGTTTACCCCGCTGGACGCGGCGCTGGTGAATTGGGTCGGCGACAACACGCACACGTGGGAAGACGGAACAAGGGGAATAGAGCGCGCCATTCGGTGCATCCTGGAAAGCGCCACACTGGGGTACAACATCATCGGTTCCGATGTGGGCGGTTATCACGGTGGCATGAAGATTGCCCCGGACTTGTATATTCGTTGGGCGCAATTCTCAGCGTTTTGCGGGCTCTTTCTGAACGGCGGCCATGAGGAACGCCGGCTCTGGATGCGCACGCCCCGGGAACTCGAACTCATCCGCGAGTACTCCTGGCTGCATACGGAACTGGTGCCCTATATCTACTGTTCCGTGGTGGAGGCGCACAACGGCGGTGCTCGGCTGATGCGTCCCATGAAGCACTGCAAATACCAGTACGGTTTTGGCGACTGGCTGGTGGTCGCACCCATGTATACGGCTTCGGAAAATCGTGAGGTGGTGCTTCCCCCGGGGCGGTGGCGCTATTGGTTTGACGACAGCAAGGTCATCGAAGGGCCGGTGAGGATTTCGCGGAAGTATCCCATTGAGGAGTTTCCGGTGTACCTTAGGGACGGCGCCATAATCCCAATGCAAATTTCCCGGGAATACACGGGCATCGGAGAGCGGGACTGGGAGAAGTACCTGACGCTCAATATCTACCCCTTCCGGGACAGCCACGCTGACGTGCCCGCAACCGACCGGAGCGGCACGTTGCGGGTGTCGGTCCATGCCGGGAATCCGGCCACGGTTAGGCTCGAAGGCACGGCCCGGCCGCATATCCTTCGCGTATTTTCGGAAGAGAAGCCGGTTTCCGTCGAAAGGGACGGGGTTGCGTTGGCCGGGGGCACCGAATGGCAGTATCAAACTGAAAAGAAGCGGTTGATCATCAAAACCGAAACGGCGGTCAACGGGTCCTATACGGTGAAATACTGATTTGCGGCGGTGTGCCGGCAAGGCAGAGGCACGCCGTCGGGGTGGCATATGGTCTGCCCCCGTGGAATTGGTATCAATTAACCGGAAACAAAGGAACCAGAGCATGGACAACGCGAGTTTGACCCGAAGGGCCTTTCTGGCCGCCGCAACCACCACAATGGCCTTCGGCGCCATGGCCGCCAAAGAGGACAAAAGGGGTGTTGCAGCGCCGCCGGTAACGCCGAACACGGCCAAAGTAGTCCCGCGGAAGCTTTCCCCGAATGAGAAGGTCAACGTGGCCGCAATCGGCGCGGGCGGCAAGGGCACCTCGGACATCATGAGTGTGAAGAAGCTGGGCGAGAACATT
>CAZOMH010000330.1:0-5340 GCA_964580415.1 uncultured Nitrospirales bacterium | reverse complement strand
CATGTCCGGCGTCGATGTAACGGGGCTGGACATTTCCCCCGCGATGCTGGCGCTGTGCGCGGAAAAGCTGGAATATGTGTCGCCCGTAAAGGGGCGGCTCCGGCTGGTGGAGGCGGACATGCGCGCCTTTCGCATCCGCCGCAAATTCGGCCTCATTGTCATGCCCTACCGTTCCTTCATGCACTGCCTCACGCCGGAGGACCAGCTTGCCTGCTTTTCCCGCGTTCGCGGGCATCTCGCAACGGGCGGCGAGTTTATTCTCAATCTTTGGGTCGCGTCCGCGGCGGAACTGAACCTGCTGCACGATCACTATCGCGGGGGACGGCTCAAGAAGGTTGCCACCCACACCGCACCCGGAGGGCGGGCCACACTGACCCACTATGCCGACGCATGGCGCGACGATCACAGGCAGTTGCTTCACGAGGTGCATCGCGTGGTGGAGAAGACGCCCACCGGGCGCATCCGACTGGACGAGCGTATGACGCTGACCCGGACCTGGATCACGCCGCGCGAAATGGAGCATCTGGCGGCGCGGTCCGGATTTCGCGTGAAGGCCGTCCACGGCAGTTTCGACGGCGAGCCCTTTGGCCCCGAATCGACCGAGATGATATGGAGGCTGGAAGGGTGAACCCGAACTATAAGCGCCAATTGCGCAGCTATATCGCGCCCGGCGCCCCCGCCACCCGCAGGCCCTGCGACGGTACCGAAGCGGCGCTGCGCATCGAGTTCGGGTTCACTCCGCGCTGGTACCGCGAGCGGCTGGGTATCGATTTTTCCGAGCGCTGGCATTTGGACCCGCAGTACCGCCGTGAGACGGTGGTGGCCATGAAGCAGGAGCTCAACCGGCGCTTTCCGGGACTCGGTCTCGGCGGCGATGCCCCGGAAGAGACCCCGGCCAGTCTCGACGGCGTGCATGGTGCGCTGCTCATCGCCCGGGCCTTCGGCATCCCCGCCGAATACTACGCCGACAACTGGCCGGCCGCAGTGCCGGACCATTTGACCGGGGAACAGATAGAGCAACTCGACGCGCCGTTCCTGCCCGACACTCCGGTGTTCGCACAGTTGATGGAGCAGATGGAGACCATCGCCCGCGAGCATGGCCGCATTGAGGGGTATCTCAACTGGCAGGGCGTGCTCAACAACGCGCAGCGCATCCGCGGCCCCGAGATACTGACCGACCTGATGGTCAACCCCGACCTGGCGCACCGCCTTTTCGAAGCGGTCACCGAAACCATGGTCGAGGGCATGCGGCTCGTTTACGAGCGGCAGAAGAAAAGCGGCGTCACCGTGCGCCACGCCACCGTGAGCAACTGTTTCGTCAACATGGTTTCCCCCGAAGACTACCGCGAGCACCTGCTGCCCTACGACCGCCGCATCGCCGAAGCTTTTGAACTGATGGGCATGCACAACTGCGCGTGGAACGTGGACCCCTACATCGAAGACTACGCCGGCGTGGAGAACCTCGCCTACGTGGACATGGGGCTCGGTTCCGACCTGAACCGGGCGCGCGAACTGTGTCCCAACGCGCGCCGCGCGCTCATGTACACCCCCATGGACCTCGCCAACAAACCCCTCGACGAAATCCGCGCCGACCTCCTGCGCATCCACGCCGAACTCGGCCCCTGCGATATCGTCATGGCCGACATCGACCACGAGACCCCCGACGAGCGCGTGCTCGCCGTCGCCGACATGGCCCGTGAAATAGGCGGCGCATAGCGCCGCCCCTCTGACGGGCATGACGGGCTATGCCGGGGGGTCGGACCGTTGTTCCGGCACCCGTATGGTTCCGACAGAGGAGGGGATGGGCCTGCCATGATAGGACGGGACGAAACGCAGAATCTTGAGCATCTGGTCCATGCGTCTCTTCAGCTCGTCGGGAACGAGCCTCCGCTGGATGCAGGTGGCTATCCAGCCCGGTCCGATTTCGACGGACATGTCGGGATGGCGCATCAGGTATTCCATCATGCCCTGCGTGCAGAATGTCTGGGCAAAGCCCGCGTCGGACGACAGCACGGTGAAGGCTTTCGAGAAGTCCTCGTTGCCGGTTTGCACCTCGATCTTGTCGATGCCGGCCATATGTCCCACTTTGTCATAAATGTCAGGCGGGTAGATGTGCATTTCGGGCATCTCCAGATCGTGGCGGAGCATGGCGATGCTGGAATAATGATGTATCCGGTTCTTTTTGTCGCCCGTCGCGTAGTGATAATTGAACACGCAGACCGCGAACCCCTTGTAGTGTCCCTTGAACACGTTGGAGGCGTAGCGGCTCTTGCCCCGGCGCAACTGGTACACCAGGGGCAGGCGGCGGGGAAGACCGTAACTCACGTAGTCGTAGGAGAGGCGCAGTTCGGCGGCCGCGTCGAAGTAGGCTTTGCGGAGCATGCGCTGGTAATAGATGAAGAGCCCCGCGGCGAGCATTAATACCCCCGCGATGAAGAACAGGAACAGAAACTGTGACAACTGGTCTACACTCATCTTCTTGCCGTTTCCGTGCTGGCCAAACTACCCCTTTACTATGTCTGTAACGCGCTTCCGACTTCAAGCACGACGATTTGGGGTGGAAATGCGGCGGGGCCGGCCCCGCTCCGGTGGTGGCTCTTTCTGCGCGATGGACAGCCGTCGGGGACGGATGTTACCATGGCTGTGCCCGTGCCGCGCGCGGAAGGGTTTGCCGGGATGCCTGTGCGCGCAAAACCGCAGTTAGCCCCTGCCCAAGGAGAATGACGATGAGACGCCTTGTCCCGTTCTTTGCGCTCGTGTTCGCGGTGCTGACTGGTCCGGCCATGTCGCAGGACGCATTGCGGGAGGGTTTTGCGGGCTCCCGGCCGGAATATTCCCCGGTGCCCTTTTGGTGGTGGAGCGCCGACCCAATCACACCGGAGGGGGTGCGCGGCCAACTGGGCAAGATGGCCCAGGGCGGTATCCACAACGCCATGATTCTGAATCTTGCGCCTTCGGGCCCGCTTTACGGCAGCGCCGCCGATGAACCGCCGTTTCTCTCGGAATCCTGGTGGAACCTGTTTCGCGTCGCCGTGGAGGAGGGAAAGAAGGCCGGGGTGCGGATATGGTTCTACGACCAATTGGGCTTTTCAGGAGCCAGTTTGCAGGCCCGCGTGGTGCGCGACCATCCCGAATTCCGGGCCATATCTCTTGAAAGGCAGTTCAAAGACGTGACCGGCCCGGCGGAAGTGAATCTGGCAGTGCCGGCCGGCGGCACCCCCTTGGCCGCTTTCACCTCGGAACTGGCGGGTGATACGGGCAGCGTCGCCAAGTGGATATGGGATTACAAGGCACCGGACGAAAAAACGACCCGGTACTTCCGGCGCAGCTTCGATTTGGCCGCGGTTCCGGCCGCAGCGCATCTCAACATCACCTGTGATGACGGCTATGTTGTGTGGCTTAACGGGAAGGAACTGGGCCGGGAAAACATTGCCGGACCGGCGGGCTGGGGCAGGGCGGAGCGTTATGACCTGACGCCGTTGCTGAGACAGGGCAAGAACGTGCTGGCGGTGGTGGGGGAGAACTTGGCCGGGGAAGGGGCGTTGCTGTCGGAAATCATCTTTGACGGCCCCGGCGCGCCTGCCCCCATCGTCAGTGACGGGCAGTTCAAGATGAGAGCGGGAGAATTGCCCGGCTGGACCGACATTGAATTCGAAGATGACGACTGGGCGGCGGCGGATGAAATCGGTCCCATGTCCATTCCGCCCTGGAATCCCGTAGAAGGTTTGGAATCCAAGGCGCCGGCCCCGTTGGGTGTGGCTGTCCGGAACTGCCGCAACGTGTCCGACAAGATGCGGGACGCCACGCTGAGACTTTCTGTGCCCGGGGGGAAATGGCGCGTGTCGCTGTTTTACACCATGCCAGGCGGTTTCGACTACGCCAATCCGGATGCGTGCAGAGCGCTGCTTTCCATCGTACACGGCGAGGTCGAGAAGTGGTTCAAGGACGAACTGGGCAAGGCCATCGCCGGGTCTTTCCAGGACGAGTTTCCAGAGCTGCCCCGTTTCTCCAGGCGCATGACCGACGCATTCCTTGCCCGGGTGGGCTGCAGCCTGACGGATCGGCTGCCCGCGCTGTATGACGACGTGGTGGACCGGTTCGGCGATGCATCGGGGCCGGGAACGGTCCAGATTCGCTGCGCCGCAAACGACATTGCGGCGGAACTGCTGGAGGAGGCTTTTTTTAAGCCGCTTTTCGACTGGCACGAACAGTATGGCATGCTGTGCGGCTATGACCAGTGCCACCGCAGCGCCGACCCGCAGGGCGGCGACAAGCGTTATGTGGACTATTTCAAGGTAATGCGCCATTACCAGGCGCCGGGCAACGACATGGGCGGTGATGCAAAGCCGCACCAGGGCATTGCCGACCTGTATCACCGGCCGCGTGTCTGGCTGGAAGGGTTCCACTCCAGCGGATGGGGTCAAACACTGGAAGAAATCGCCACGCTGCTGCACCCCTTCTACGCGAACGGGAGCACGTTGTTTAACCCCCATGCCATTTACTACTCGATCCATGGTTCCTACTGGGAATGGGCACCGCCGGATACCGGTTGGCGTCAGCCCTATTTTGCCGATTACTCCGTGCTGGCGGACTATGTGTCCCGGTTGTCCTATGTGCTTTCGCAGGGCACCCATATCACGGACCTTGCCATGCTGCGGCCAACTTCCGCCGTGCATGCCTATGCCGCATTTGCCGACAATCCCGCGGCGGAACGCTGTTCAGACGTGTACTGGAAGTGCCAGGAATCGCTGCACGGCGAGCAATTGGACTATCTGGTGATGGACGAGGACTCGCTGGCCCGCGCAGAGGTGGCGGACGGTGCGTTGAAGGCCGGCGGCATGACACTGCGCGCAATCATACTGCCTTCGGCGCGGGTGCTCGGCGCCGCGGCCATAAACAATCTGGTGAACTTCGCCGCGGCGGGCGGTCTGGTAATCATTGCGGGCGACGCGCCCGAATGGGCGGCCGACCGTGTTATGACCGAGGCGGACTTTGACGACAAAACGGAAATGCTCGTCAACAAGTCGGTGCTGGTCGGGTCTCCGGACTTGGTCGCCGGCGCGGTGCTGGCGCGGCTGCCCCGCGACGTGCAGGAGCAGAACCCCGCCCTGCACCGCCGTATTGGTGACCGCGACGTCTATTTTGTCCTGTCCGACACGGGTACCGCGGGCAACGGCAAGGCCCGCTTCGAGATCAACCAGCGCAAACTGTGGGAAACTCCGGCGGCGCGCGGCGAGCGCGGCGACTACACCTTTGCCGTGGACGGTATTCCCGAGTACTGGGACGCGCTGACCGGCGACGTTCGTCCGCTTTGCAACTATGCGCGCAAGGACGGCCGGA
>CAZOMH010000329.1:0-5359 GCA_964580415.1 uncultured Nitrospirales bacterium | reverse complement strand
GCCCGTGGGGTTCTGATTGCGGTTGCGGATCCACGCGACCATCGCGCTCCCGTCCACCGCCGCCGACAGGGCAGGGCTGTGGTCCAGATAGCTGTTCGCCGTCAGATTCCGGCAGGCCCAGACGCCCGTCACGGGATTCCGCTCGCCGACCGCGATCTCCAGACCGGACAGCGCCTCGCCGAGCGACGCCCCGTTGGTCAGCGCCGCCCTCCCGTTCGCCCATGCGACCAGCAGCGTGCCATCCGGCAGCGCTGCCCCCTGCGGCGCGAAATCGCCCGTGCCGTCGTCCCAGACCGCAACCGGTTCCGACCACCCCTCACCCGCGTTGAAGACGTCCACCAGCTCCGTACGGTTCTCCGCCAACCGCCCCGCGTTGTCCCGCACGTACAGCACATGGTTCGTCGCCCCGGCCGCGACCACCGTCGGCTCGGGATACGGGTAGCCGTCCGTCACCAGCGTCGTCTCCGTCCCTCCGGTCAGCGCCAAGATGCGCGCGGCGGGCCGCTCCGCCAGCGCCAGCTTCATCGCCCCGCCCCGGCTCAGATAGTCGCGCCCCAACGGACGGAACGCCCGCGTGTCGAGGGCGGTCAGGCTCAGCGCCGCCGTCTCCGGCGCGAGCGCGAACGGCGAAGCCATAATGCCCGCGTCCCGGTTAATGGCCCAGAACGGATGATCCCATTTGACCAGCGTAACTTTGAACCCGACCACCACCGCATAAGCACCCGCCTTGATTTTCGCCCCCAGCTTGTCGCAAACCGACGGTGGCGAAACAAACTCGTATATCAACTCGCCTCCAAAGTATCCCTCCAGCGCCAGCACGCCGCTCGCGCCACATCCCAAAATGCCCTTCACATCCGCCTTGGCTTTGACGTTCAGTTCGGGCGTCCATCCTCCCCCCGTGCCCAGATCACGCACACGCATGCCGAATGACCCGTCCGCCCCCGCTGTAAACTTGAAATAGAGCGGCGGCGAAGCCCAGAAATAATAGGGAGCGGTGGAACAGCTTCCCGACAAGGCCACCCCGAGATATCCTTGGCTGACATCCCAATCCAGCCCCTTGTTGTCCCAGACCGACACGATCTCCCCTTCGGCATTCAGCGCGATGCTGACACCGGCCGCCTCGCCGAACCGGCCGTTGGGCAATCTGTTTTGACTCCCGTTGATCTTGACCTTGTCTTTTTCCCCAAGAGCAGCCTTGATCGTCAGCGTACCGTCGCCTTTAAACTCGGCGCTGGCCTTGAATGCCGGCGCGATATCCATGGTCTCTCCGGGCAAAGGGCACCCCTCCAAAACGCCTTTCGCGCCTTTGAAAATGTTGAGGTTGAACTCCGGCGTCAGATAGACGAGATTAGCCGCCCCCGGTTGCAGCGGCGCGTAAAAGACCATGTCCGCGAACGGCGGCAATGCCGCCACGTCGAAGTTCGCCCGGAACGCGGTCGAGCGCGTGCCGTCCGCCGCCACGGCCACCACCTCCAGCTTGCCGCCCGCGCCGAGCGCACCGACATCGAGCGTCTTCGCGTAGCCCAGCCCGTTGTTGACCCCGTTAAACTCCAGCCGCGAGGGCGTCGCGCCGCCCCACTCCACCTGCGCCGTGAATTCGACCGGAAACGCTACCCCCGCGAGAAAATACACATGCCGCCCCGCACCGCCGTACGCGCCGTCGCACCAGCGGCTGGTCACGCCCGTGACCCGCACGTTCGCCGCCGCCCGCGTGTCCACGCGGAACGCCGCCGACTGCGACGAGCCGGAGCCGGCGTGCGCCGCGACGGCAGCCAGAATAAATATCGAGAGAATCGATGGAATCGACAGATTCGACCGAATCGATTCCTTCGATTTTTTCGATTCCCTCGATTCCCTCGAAAAACCCAAAATCCCTCTCATTGCCCGCCCTCCACTTCCCGCACGCCCTTGCACTCCGGATACCCCGTGCAGCCCCAGAACTCCTGCCCCGCGTTCTTCCCGGTCTTGGCCTTCCTCCGCGCCATCGGCTTGCCGCACTCCGGACACACCGGCACGCCTTGCTGCTGCGCCCGCGCCTCCAGCCGGATGCCGGTCAGCTTCTCCCGGAACCCGCCCTCCTCCCTGAATGTCTCGCCCTGCGACTCCATCTGGCGGTTGAGCATATGGATCACCCGCGCGATCAGGATGAGCAGAGCGTTCGCCATCGTCTCGTCGCTGTCGGCGTCGAGCCACTCGGCGAACTTCCGTTTCTGCGCCAGAATGTGCGCGCAGGCATCATGCACCACGTCCTCGCCGTAAGCGGGCGGGTCCAGCCGCACCGCGTACACCGCCCGCGCCTCGGGCGTTTCCTTGCCCCACGGTGCCTTTTCCTGTTGCAGCAGCCAGTTGAGGTAGTCGCCCGCCAGTTCGGCCAGACTCGACCGCGCCACGTCCGTCAGCCGCATCTCGGTCTCTTTGGAGGTCGCCCGCCTGGCCGAACCCTCGGCGATGTTGGCGCAGCCCGAGCGCGCAGCCTGCGTCATCTGGTCGTATTGCCTTCCGCACGGGTCGTTCGTGCGGTTCAGGAAGCGCTTGCAGAACCGCTGCGTCCCGAGCTGGACGATGTTGGCGAGGATCCACGAATCCAGCCGGAAATACCCGCCCGTGCCGCCGAACATGCTCATGGCTTGCTCCTTTGTTTTTCGAAGGAATCGACGGAATCGAAAGATTCGATTGATTCGATTCCGTCGATTATCTCGATTCACTCGATTCTATCGACCTCTCCCCAAGACCCGCTCCACGCCCAGCACGCGCTTCGAACGCAGAAAGGCGTTCAACGCCTCCTGCGCCTCGCCGTCGTCCGTCAGCGGAACAAAAAATGTCCGGTATTGTGTCATCGTCAAAAAGGTGCCCCAAAGCCTTCGCGTCCGCTACCGGCGTCAGGCCGCCCTCCTTTCTTCGTTCCGTTTCCGGAAACAGGAAACCGGCGGGGACCCCATGCGCTCCTCCAGCGTTTCTGCGGTGCTTAACGGCAGACGGACCGGAAGCCGATGTTGTTGTTGGCGTTGTCCGGGTTGTTCCAGTTGCTGTTGCCGCAACGCGCGTTGTTGGCGTTGTTGTTCCAGCTCCCGCCACGGATGTTCCGGTTCGAGCCCGACGTTTGGCGCCGGTTCCCTAAAAAAACTCTTCCTCCACGCCAGCGTTTCCGCCTGCTCGACGAACGCGGTCAGGGCCGTCATGCGCTCCTGATACGTCCGCTCCGTCCAGCGCCCCTGAGCCAGCAGCCACCCGTAGCGCCGCGCCTTCTCTGCGAACCGCTCCTTGCTTCTGCGGTTCAGTCTCACAACGCCCGGAAAGACACGCATCCCCAGGAAATCCATGCCGTGCCGTGTCCGGTTGAGGTACGGCTCGTCCTTCAGCTCCAACCCCAGGCGCTCCGCCACCAATGCCGCGACCCTCTCCCGCGCGGCCTTCAGCTCGTCCTTCTCCCCGCTCCAGAGTACGAAGTCGTCCATGTAGCGCACATACCCCCCAGCGCGCAGCGTCTCCCGCGCGAACCGGTCCAGCGGGTCCAGATAGAGGTTCGCGAAATGCTGGCTGGTCAGGTTGCCGATCGGCAGCCCGCGACCCGGCTGCGTCTCATACGTGCCGATGATCCGGTCGAACCAGCCGAGCAGCCGCCCGTCCTTGAACTTGCGGCGCAGCAGCGCCTTCAGCCCGTCGTGCGGCACCGAATCGAAAAACTTGCGGATGTCCGCCTTCAAGAACCACGGATACCCCCTCGCGAACGCCTGCGCCCGCCGTACAGCCTTGGCCTGGCCCTTGCCCACCCGGCAGGCGTAGCAGTCGAACACCAGCCAGCGGTCCACCAGCGGCTCGCATACGTTCATCAGCGCGTGGTGCAGCACCCGCTCGCGGAACGCCGCCGCGCAGATCACCCGCTCCTTCGGGTCGTACACCGTGAAGCGCGTGTAGTCCCCCACCGGGTAGTCGCCCTGCAGCAGCCCGAGCCGCAGCGCCTCGATCTCCTCCTCCAGCCGCGCCGCATACTCCCGCTGGTCCGGCCGGTGCTGCTTTCCCCGGCTGGCCTTCCAGAAGGCCAGCCGCAGGTTCTCCGGCTCCACCACCGCCTCAAACAAATTTCCGATCCGTCTCATCCCTCTCCGCCTCGATTCTTTCGATTCTGTCGATTCCCTCGCTTCTCTCGCCACCCCGCCCGCCCCGCGCTCCGCATGCGGGGGCCGCCGGCCTTTCGCTACCGCTCACCCCCGCATCCGCGGGGGACGGCACGTCGGCCCCCGATGCTCCGCTTCCGTTCCGGCTTGCCGTTCTGGAGGAGCGCATGGGTATCCTCAACGGCAGACGGACCGGAAGCCGATGATGAAGTAGGCGATGTCCGGGTAGTACCAGTAGCTGAAGCCGCAACGCGCGAGGTAGGCGAAGTCGCCCCAGCCCCCGCCACGGATGCCCCGGTCCGAGCCCGACGAGTCGTTACACCACTCCCACACGTTCCCCGCCATGTCGTAAAGCCCGTACCCGTTCGCCTCGAATGAGCCCGCAGGACTCGTGTACGGATAGCCGCCCGTCGAATACCGCGTGTCGTATCCTTCATAACCTTGGTCGTACGTATAGCCGGAAGTATAACTGTAATAGTTCGCCCGCGAGTGGTCGATCGTGTCGCCCCACGGGAAGCGCCTGCCGCTCAGCCCGCCCCGCGCGGCGTACTCCCACTCCGTGTTCGTCGGCAGCCGGTAGCCGTTGGCCGCGAAGTTGCACGCCCAGGTGCTCAGGTTGTAGCACGGCGTGCGACCCTCCTTCTCGCTGCGGGCGTTGCACCACTTCACGCAGTCGTACCAGCTCACCGTTTGAACCGGATGGTTCGCCGCCTTGCCGCTTCCGGCGAGGTCGAAGCTGTACCCGTGCGCCACCGCCCAGGCATACACCGCGTCCCAGACGATGCACTTGCCGCTGCCGGGGCGTACGCCCGCGCCGACGTCTCCGCTCAGGCTCGCGGCCGGCACGGGCGTTCCGTTGTCCGTGAGCGATACGCTCACGGTCAGCCGGTCGCCGTCGCTGTCCGCCGCGTCGTACCGGATGTCCACGAGCTTCGAGCCGCCGCCGCGTTGCTTGGCGCTCACGTTTGACACCGCGGGGTCGCCCGCGAGGCAGGCACCCGCGCCCAAGAAGATTGCCGCCCAAAAAACCGTCCGCCGCATAGCCACCTCCGCTTTGACGGCAAAAGCATAACACAAACATGCGGGGGGGGAAGGGCTTTTTCGAAAGAATCGAGGGAATCGAAAGATTCGATTGAATCGATTCAGTCGATTATCTCGATTCCATCGACTCTATCGCGCCCGCTGCCGCACCACCTCGTAGAGCGCGACCGCGCCGGCCACGCCGGCGTTGAGCGACGCGACGC